>JBAXGN010000001.1 GCA_037139415.1 Verrucomicrobiota bacterium
CCGTTTTTTTAAGAATCTTTATGTAGCGTTATTTATGCGCTGCTGTATAGCATTGAGATCAAGCAGGGTACCGCGAACGACGCATTGCTTCCATGCGATCCGATCCCCATGGCAATTTGACTTCGAATCTCACTGTTGGTGTGGTGCAAGGCCTGCAATAACTGCGGATAGGCATCAGGTCCGATGCCTGCCAGGGCGGCAGCAGCATCGAAGGTGCGGTTGGTATCCTCCAATCGGGCGACTAATTGCGGGATGGCGGGTTTAGCGATTGCCCCTAGCAGCGTAAACGCCCGGACAGCCTGAACTCTGCTTATCTCTGGCTCTGGACCCATCGGGATTCCGTAATTCTGGCGGTGATTGATCGTTCGGATATATTTATGGACGATGGAGTCATTCGCGTCGAGCATGGCCAGTATTTCCGGCAGTGCATTGGTGCCCATGGCCCGCAGGGCCTCCGCGACTTGCACCGTGTTCGAATCCGATCCGAGGTTGATCTCGGGAAAGGTGATCGCCTTAATCTTCCCTACCCACTCGCTCAGGCTCTTCCCCTGGTAGCTGGGTTCGGCGGGCTTGCTTCTGTAGCAGATCAACGCCACGACGAGGGCGAGCAGCGCGCTTGCGCCCAGCCATACTTTCGTCGTGGTTTTCATGCGCAGCATTCTGTCCCAAAATCGCCCCATTGACCACCAAAAACGCGCAACAAAGTACGTAGCAGACGACGTAAGGAGTCCCAATTGAGGCACCCTATCCGCGCTAGGGAGCGGTCCACCAGAACATGCGCTCCAGCCCTGCGCGGTTGGCGTACGAGCGCGGCACCCAATCTTCCCGCAGCGTCAGGTGCGGGGAAAACCACCGGAGAACCTCCTCGCGGGTGGTGCCAAACGGCGGGCCCTCGGTGTCCGGGATGATGTAATGCACAGCCAGGAATTGCCCGCCGGGCTTCAGCCAGCGCAGGACGGCGCGCACGTAATCCGCGCGGCGCTCCGGCTGGATGGCGCAGAACAGCGTGTGCTCAAAGACCCAGTCGAACGGGCGGGGCGGCGGGTCCGTGAGGAAATCGCTTGGCCGCCCCGTCATTTATCCCGGAGAGCACCGCCCAGTACGTGGTATTGGCCTGCAAGGTAAAGGCGCTTGAGGGGGCGTAATCGAAAGTGCCACCACCATAAGGATCAATTCGTCCGCTCAACGTCGTGAGCGAAGTGCCCGGCACACCAGTCGCGTCACTAAACAGGAAGGCGGAAAAGCCACTGCCAAAACCGCCCGCACAGGTCAGGGTTATGCTGCCCAGCGGCGTTGCGCTGTTTCCCGTCGTGAACGAATTGGCCACGTCTTGGCCCACTCCGAGTGAGGGATTATTAATTGTGGCAAACTCATAACCAGGGGTGCCACCGCGAGTCGTCCCGAGATTGGAGACCAGCACGGCGGCGTGGGTGCCGGCAATGCTGGCGAATAAGGCCGCTGCCAGCAGGAGCGGTGTCTGTGCAAAGGCGTGGTGGACCGGATTGGCATGGTGCGGTTCACATTCATTGGCCGCCATGGCGGAATGGGGCTTGTTTATCATAGTATTTCTTTTGTTATTACGTTTTGTTGTTCTTAGGGCAAGGGCATAGTACTCCGTTGACGGGCGATGCAATATTAATATATTTTATTATTATAGTTAGCTATCCTGAAGTCGGGATGCACAATTTTAGTATTTATGAATGGTGCGGGAGGGACTGGATTTTCGGCATTGAATCGGTTGGGAAGTCCAAGCCATTGCCGCCTTGACTCCGTCGTTATTCTGCAATTGACACCGAAAATCAGCTAGTTTGGCACTTGACCTTGATCGGTGCGCGGGTATCATATCACCCATGAGCTTTTGCCAAAAGCAAGCGTGAAAGGGATAAATGGCAACAACCAAACGGTATTGTGTCCTGAAAAAACAGGAAGTAATCCTGAACGAAATTACCGGATGTCAATCTGGCGATCAGGAGTGTGATACCGCTCAGTGCAGGTATTCGTCGGCCATCACCAACAGTATGGCTTGGATACGCCCCGGTGCTGAACCCCAGGGGCGCGATTACACTACCGACTTAAAACCACCCGAACCGATGCCGCTTCGGATTGCACTGCCCGCCTCTCCTCTGGTGGCAAAGGCGGAAGTGGCACCCAACCCTATTCCGTCCGGCGATCTTTATCAAATCCGGATCGCTCGGGTGGATGGAACCATGGTCGGGACGCAGGTGGTGTCGTCTGCCAGTGTCACGCGCATCGGGCGTGCTCCAGACAACGACCTCGTCATGCAGGATTCCTCGGTTTCTTCCCAGCACTGCCTTTTGGAATTCCGCGACGACTCCTGGTGGGTTCGCGATCTCAACAGCCGTTACGGCACCCGCATCAATAGCTTGCGGGTGACGGAAGCCAGGTTCATGGTTGGCGACCGTATCAGAATCGGTGACAGCGAACTCCGCTTGGAACAGGTGTCCGTCGCCAAAAACGTGCCTCCGGAGAGCGTGGCACCGGAGCCGGTTAGACCATCTACCCAAGGCCCTCAGCCGCTGGTTGTCAGTCCTTTGCCGCCGCCTGCCAGCGTTCCATTAATCGCCTCGCTTCAGGCGAAGAACGATGCGGAGTCGGGAACACCAACTTCTGCTGTCAATATTTCCTGCCATCAAATCCAGATCATGCAGGTGAATGAGACCATTGCCCGGTCGCTGGTGCTGTCCCCAAGCAGTGTCACGCGCATTGGGCGTGCTGCGGATAACGACATTGTGATACAGGATTCCGCAGTTTCCTCCCGGCATTGCAGTTTGGAATTTCGCGATGGTGCTTGGTGGATACGCGATCTCAACAGCCGGTATGGCACCCGCGTGAACGGCCAGGGGGTGACGGAAACGCCGATCAAGCCCGGCGATGTCATCCGGATCGGTGACAGCAAATTCCGCCTGGAGCAGGCGCCCGCCCCCAAGAACCGGCCCCAGAAGGTCGAGGTGACAAATCAGCCCGCCATCCCAGCCAACCCTGCTGCCGAGGCAGAAACTGTAACGCGCCGAGTGACGAAGGAGGAAGTGTCGAACATACCAATTGGCGCCTCTAACCTTTCACCGCCAAAGCAGACTATTAGCGACATCCCAGTTCCAAGCACTGCCTCGAACGTTCTGCCGTCGGCACCGCCAGTGGTGAGTTCATCCACCATTTGGCACCGGATCGAGGTCAATGGGCGGGTAGCCCTTATAGTTGTGTTGGTTGGTGCGGCGATCATTTACTTTGTGACACACTGGAAAGAACTCGCTCGCGGGCAATAATCCATGCGAAGGGACGGACTTCAATTGCTGCGTCTTCCCAGCGACACCACCAGCGCGGCCAGTTCATTATCCGGCGGGATTCGTGGATGCGGACGAATCCCGCGTTTCGCGCCCAATTTTTCATACACCGGCGAGATTTGCGGCATGCTGAAATTTTTCGCGGTGTTGTAGAGCATGACCGGCCGGGGGGCCGTCAGCAGTAGAATGCTTTGAAAACCGCCCATTCGCAGCAGACCGGGCACAAAAATATCGCTGGTGAGCAAAGCGGACTCATCATCCAGGTCCATGGCATTGACATCCGCAATCAAGGTGTCCGCCGCTGGGGCGGCCAGCATGGCCCACAGCCCGGCCCGTTCCACGCCAACCAATACGACCTGCGATTCATTGCCATCCTGCATTCGGGCAAAGGCGCAGGCGGTCACCAAATCTTGGACTCGCTCTTGGGCATCTGTGCGGTTGTACGTGGTGAACAACAAATCCGCCTGATTGGTGCGGATCGCTGCCTTGGCGGCATCGAACACCGTGCCGGTTTGATATAAGTCCGGAACTACCACCGTGACGCCTTTGTCCAGTAGTGCGCGTAATATTCCGGCAGGTGTACCCTGTGGATTCACAACTCCGGCGTGGCCTTTGGGGTGGGCCAGCACGGCGGTGACCAGAATTTGCTTTGCTTTCTGTGGCACATAAAGGTGGACCGGCACGCGATCACCGCGTCCATCGCGTCCGATCCATGCACGGGTTAACGTGTGGGCACCGTGTTCTTTTTTCTCCTGAACCACCACGCGTAATTTGTCCTTGGGCGATTCCACCTGCAACGTGTGTTGCCAGGCGGGTCGCATTATTTGGCAGTACCGTTCCAACTCGACCGCGTTGTTTGGCAGTAACGAGGCAAAATGCGCTCGGGCCGCCTGTTTGAAGTGGTTGGCCAGTTGCGTTTCGGTGGCCAGATTGGTCGGCATTTGCGCCTCGGAAAACACCCGCAAATTCAGGCTGTCCACCGGGGGGTAGGGTAACTCCGGAATGCTCTCTCGGGCGGGTTGACGCAACAGGTATTGCGCAAAAAACGCCGCCACATGCTCACGCGTTTCCTGGTTGTAATTATGTTTGTACGGCAACACCTTGTACCGCACGCGATCACCCGCCCGAAAGAGGTCATAGACGCTCCGGATGGCAGGCCCCTCGACCGTCATGAACGCCTTGGTCCAATCCCCGGTGGCGGACATGAAAATCTGTGGCCTTGGCGCGGCCGTGGCGGCAATTTCCATGTTATTGTACTCGATGCGCAAGCCCGGCATGTTTTCACAGGTGCAACCACCTTGCATGGAATGCGACACCATGACGGTGGGGGCCAACACCGAAAGGCGATCGTCCACCGCGCCCAGCAGAAAGGTCTGCGTTCCGCCGCCCGATTCGCCCGTACACGCCAGGCGGTTAGTATCCACATCCGGCAGCCCGCATAAGAAATCCAGCGCGCGCAAACTGTCCCAGGTCAGCAATCCCATGGGATGAATGGCCCAGAGCAAATTGGTGGCATTTTTCGTGAACGCATAGTGCGCCCGGTAATTGGTCACGCCCGGCGGCGGGGCGATTTGAGTGTCATTGTAGCCCGGCATGTCATACGAAAATGCCACCATTCCCAAGCGCGCCTGGGTGATGCATCGCGCCGCATGGCTGCAATTGGTACTATCTTCCAGTCGCCCATTTTTCCAGTGCCCATGCGGATTCAACACTGCGGGATGCGGTCCATTACCCTTTCCCAATGGCCGGTAGAGGCTGCCGCACAGGTTGAATCCCGGCACACTTTCAAAATATACCTTCTCAATACTGAAATTCTGATATTCCGTTCGCCCAAAAATAGTCGCCTTGATGGGACCACGCTCCGGCATCGGCCACAACCCGGCACTCACGAGCACCTGCGTGCGGATCGCGTTGGCGCGCTCCTGCCAGTCCGCCTTCGATGCAATTTCAGGGAAGGTGCGCGGCGTATTCACGGTGACAACATTGGTTCCCCGCAAGTCGCACTCTGGCAACAGCGCGCCGCTCACCAGCGTGGGATCAGCCAGCCAGGCAACCATAAAAACCAACGACAATAACCAATTTTTCATGATGAACACGCTATACAAATATCACGTCACGAGTGGTTGTCGAGCCTTGATGCCATCCGAGTCACATAACAAAGAAATTCCCAGCAAAAATTTCCCTTGATAAAAATACGTTTACAGGAGTTGCAGCGGGCGGCGCCCCTTGGTAGAACTGAGCTTATGAAAGCATTACGAGACTGGTTCATCTGCTGGATGTTCACCTTGGCGTCCGTTGGGGCTACCCACGGAGCAGCGTTGCAAAGGGATGGCGCGTTTGTCCGTTTGCTGCCCTTGCCGCCGCCCAAAATTGTCGCGTCCGCCGAAGAGTATCCAGGTGGAAAATTTGCGGCCACCCGGCTGCTCGATAACGATTTGAAAACGGAGTTCGCCTCGAATGGCAAAGGGACGAATACGTTTGTGGAGTTCGATTTCGGCGCGCCGGTGTACCTGGGCGGGTTTCGTCACCAGGATCGCAATGATCCCGCGACCATTGCGGCATCCGAATTGGCGTTTTTCGCTGCCGATGGCAAACTGCTCGCGACGTGGCCAGTCACCCATGTGAACCAGCGGGCCGGAGTCACCTTCTTTGCACTGCCGGAGTCGGTCATGGCGCAACGGGTGCGTTGGCGAGTTACCCGGCTGGGTAGTTCGCACGGCACGGTGGGCGGGGCGGAGATCGCGTTTTTTGGTGCCGAAAATTCGGAGGCGACGCCTTCGGCGATGGGCATTGATTCGCAGACGGTGCAAGTCATTGACCGCCGTGGCGCAGCGTTGGTGCAGCCGCTCAAGTTGACGCTCGACAATCCTTACGCCCAACCGATGAAAGCGCGCGTGCTGTTGCAGGGGCAGGAGGCGCGGTCTTTGGACCTGACTTTTGGCCGTCACACGCTGGAATATACGGTGGCCGTTGCCGACACAGAACAATCGCTGAAGGTGGCCGTGGAAATTGAGGGGCAGCAGACGATCACGCGCGCGATTACGCTTAAGCCGGCGCGGAAGTTGACGGTGTATATCCTGCCGCATTCGCATACCGACATCGGTTACACGGCCATCCAAACCGACATTGAAGAGAAACAGATCAACAACCTCTTGCAAGGGTTGGCCGATGCGCGGCGCACCGCCAGCTATCCGGCGGGAGCACGGTTTGTCTGGAATGTCGAGGTGCTCTGGGCGGCGGACCTGTTTTTGCAACGGTTGACAACCAAACAGCAGGCGGAGTTTTTTGAGGCCGTTAAACACGGCCAGGTTGCGCTCAACGGAATGTATCTGAATGAACTCACCGGCCTTTGCCGGCCCGAGGAATTGATCCGCTTGTTCCGTTATGCGACCCAGCTCGGTGAGCGCACGGGCGTGCCGGTGGACTCCGCCATGATCAGCGACGTTCCCGGCTACACGTGGGGCACCGTTACCGCCATGGCGCAGGCGGGCATCAAGTATTTCTCGGTGGCACCGAATTACTTCGACCGCATTGGCGACATTCTGGTGCAGTGGGAAAACAAGCCGTTCTGGTGGGTCGGTCCCGATGGCCAGAGCAAGGTGTTGGTGTGGATTCCGTTCTGGGGCTACGCCATGTCGCATCGCTACGGCAAGATGACCACGCAACTGGTCGAAGAATTCAGCACCGGGTTGGACAAACGGGATTATCCCTACGAGATTGCCTATGTCCGCTGGGCTGGCCATGGCGATAATGCCGTGCCGGATCCCGCCATCTGTGATTTCGTGAAAGAGTGGAATGAAACCCACGCCTGGCCGCAATTCGTGATTGCCTCCACCAGCGAGGCGTTCCGCGCCTTTGAGAAACGTTACGGCGATAAACTGCCGCAGGTACGCGGCGACTGGACGCCCTATTGGGAAGACGGCGCTGGTTCTTCCGCCGCCGAGACCGCAATGAACCGGGCCAGTTCCGAACGGCTGGCTCAGGCAGAAACCCTCTGGGCGATGCTCGATCCCAAACGTTATCCGGCGAAGAAATTTGAGGCCGCCTGGAACAACGTATTGCTCTATTCGGAGCACACCTGGGGCGCGTATTGCAGCATCTCCCAGCCGGCGAATCCGTTCACCGCCGATCAATGGAACATCAAGCAGTCCTATGCCACCATCGCGAACCTGCAATCGCGCCAACTCTTGAGCGATGCCGCGCAAAGTGGCGCGGGCTTTATACCCGTTACTCCCGCCTCGACCACCAACCCGGCGGCGAAATCCGCGTGCGTGGATATTTATAATACCACCTCCTGGCCACGCAGTGAACTGGTCTTGATTCCGATGGAACTTTCGGAAGTCGGCACGTTTGTCACCGATGACCAGGGGCTACCGGTACCCGCGCAACGATTGGCCAGCCGAAAACTGGCGGTGATGGTGAAAGACCTGCCGCCGTTTTCGGGCCGCCGTTACACGATCAGCAAGGCGGGGAAAGCGCCCGGTGAAATCAAGGCCACTGCCGACGGTGCCACCTTGGATAACGGCAAACTTCACGTGCGCCTGGATGAACAGACCGGTGCCGTGGTGGAACTCCGCGCGAGCGGCATTGATGCCAACCTTGCCGACACCGCCTCGGGGCATGCGCTGAACGACTACCTCTATCTCATCAGCGACGACTTGACCGCCCTCCAGCGCAATGGGCCGGTTAAGATCACGGTCCGCGACCGCGGCCCGCTGGTGGCCTCGCTGCTGGTGGAGTCGGATGCACCGGGCTGCCACAAACTCCTCCGCGAAATCCGCCTGGTGGCGGAGGCGGACTACGTGGAACTGCTCAATACGGTGGATAAGAAACGGATCGAGGCGAAGAGTTATCATGCCAACGATGGCAAGGAGAGTGTCAACTTTGCTTTTCCATTCAATGTGCCGGATGGCCGGATGCGGATGGATATACCGCTCGGCATCATGCGTCCGGAGGAGGACCAGATGCCGAGTGCCTGCAAAAACTGGCTGACGGTGGGCCGCTGGGTGGATGTGGCCAATGACGCGTATGGGGTGACCTGGGTCACGTTGGATGCCCCCTTGGTACAGGTGGGCGGCATCACCGCCACGATGCTGAATTCCCAGTACAATCCGGACGTTTGGCGCAAAAAGATTGACCGCTCGCAGAAGCTGTATTCCTGGGCGATGAACAACCACTGGGGCACCAACTACCGTGCTTACCAGGAAGGCCCGATGGTGTTCCGTTTCATCTTGCGTCCACACCGGGGCACCACGCCTGCCGGGGCCTCCCGTTTTGCCACCGGTTTCAGTCAGCCGTTGGTGGCGGTGCCGGGGCGGGGGATCGCTCCGCGCGGCACGCCGTTGTTGCGCGTCGAACCGGCGGAAGTGCTGGTGAGTGGATTCAAGCCCAGCGACGATGGCCAAGCATTTATCGTGCGGCTGCTGGGGACCGGCGACCAACCGGCCAATGCCACCTTAACTTGGCCGCAGACCGCACCGAAACAGTTGTGGTTCAGCGACACCAGTGAGCGGAGGTTAAGCCAAGTCAGCGGAGCCATCGTGGTGCCGGCACACGGGATTTTAACCTTGCGCACGGAGTTGAAGTGAGCGAGTCACCTCATGAATAACTATTGCCACGCCTGCAACTGAACGCCGAGGTGTTTTCGGCCACAATAGTCCCTTACAAGTGCGAGGAACAACAGGCTTTATTACGCGGTCACCGGTGAGGGCGTGCCCAGACCGGGAATCTTGGGCGGCGCGGGCTTGATTACCTCCGGCAACGGAGTGCCGGCGGGCGCGCCAGTCGGCGGCGGCAATTTCATCTGAGGCTCAGACGGGGTAAACTTGCCGGTCTTGATGATGTCAGTCACCTGGCTGCCATCCAGTGTTTCAAATTCCAGCAACGCATTGGCAATGATTTCGAGTTTGTCGCGGTTGGCCAGAATCAAATCTTTAGCGCACTTATAGGAGGATTCAATGAGGATCTTCACTTCCTCGTCAATCTCACGGGCGGTGGATTCGCTGTAATCTTTGCGGCGCACCATCTCGCGCCCAAGGAATACATAGCCGTCTTCCTCGCCATATTGCACCATGCCCATCTTGTCGCTCATGCCGTACTGGCAGACCATGGCACGGGCCATGGAGGTGGCCTGCTGAATATCGCTGGATGCGCCGGTGGAAATGTCGCCGGAAAACAACTCTTCCGCAATCCGGCCAGCCATGATGACTGCCAGGAGATCGAGCATCTCTTTCTTGCGCCGATTCAAAACGTCTTCTTTGGGCAGGGACATGGTCGAGCCCAACGATTGGCCGCGCGGAATAATGGTTACCTTGTGCAACGGATGCGTATGCGGCAACATCACATTGACGAGGGCGTGCCCCGCTTCGTGCCAGGCGGTGTGCCGCTTTTCGTCCTCGCTCATGGCCATGCTGCGGCGTTCCCGGCCCCAGCGCACTTTGATCCGCGCCTCCTCCAAGTCCACCATCGCAATGGCCTTCTTATTGCCGCGCGCCGCCAGCAACGCCGCTTCGTTCAGCAGGTTCGCCAGTTCAGCGCCGGAATAGCCGGGGGTGCCCCGCGCAATAATGGCCAGGTCCACATTGGGTTCCAATTTCACCCGCTTGGCATGGACTTTGAGAATCGCCTCGCGCCCACGAACATCCGGCAGGTTCACCGTGAGCTGCCGGTCAAAACGTCCCGGACGCAACAGCGCCGGATCGAGCACATCGGGCCGGTTGGTGGCCGCGATGATGATGATGCCTTCGGTGGTGTCAAAGCCGTCCATTTCCACCAGCAGCGCGTTCAACGTCTGCTCGCGTTCGTCATTGCCACCGCCCAGACCATGGCCGCGACTGCGGCCCACCGCGTCAATTTCATCAATGAAGATCAGGCACGGCGTGCTCTTGCGCGCCTGCTCGAACATATCGCGCACCCGACTGGCGCCCACACCGACAAACATCTCCACAAAATCCGAACCGCTGATGCTGAAAAAGGAAGCATCGGCCTCACCCGCGATGGCCTTGGCCAGAAGGGTTTTGCCGGTACCAGGCGCACCCACCATCAAAATGCCCTTGGGGATGCGTCCACCCAGCTTTTGAAATTTCTTCGGATCTTTCAGGAACTCCACCAGTTCTTCCACCTCTTCCTTGGCTTCCTCCACGCCGGCGACATCTTTGAAAGTGGTCTTGTTCTTTTCCTTGTTCAACATGCGCGCCTTGCTTTTCCCAAAGCTCAGGGCACCGCGTCCCGCATTTTTAATTTGGCGGATCAGGAAGAAGTAGATAATGGCCACAATGATCAGCACGGGCAGCAAACCCACGAGCATCTGCATCAGGAATGTGTTCGGCTCCTTGCTGTCAAACTTGCCGCTTTCCAGCAATTTATCGCGCATTTTGTCCGGCAGCACCGTCTTGATCCGGAACGCCACCAATGCTGGCTTGCCAGCCTCCATAACCCGCACTCCCTTATCGTCGGTTTTAAAGTAACGACCGGTGATTTCCCGCAGGTCCGGCGATTGGGGGTTGAAAATAATGGTACCAGATTCAATCTGGTTGCTTTCCACCTTTTGGATGAATTCTGAATACGTGAGCGGACGGCCCGCAGTGTCGGCCCGTTCCTTGAACATCATCAGCAACGGAATCGTGGCCAGAATGATGATCCAGATCATCCAGCCCTTGGAGGGCATTCTGGAATCGCCATTGCCGTTATCTTTATCGTTTCGTTTTTCGTCGTCAAACATTGTATAAATCGGCTTTAACGTATCACCAAACCCCGCCCGACGCAAACCAGACCACCTCCCGAGGTATTATCGGGTTAAAATAATGTCCAGTAAACGCACTTTTACGCCGTATTTCCGCAGTTATCCGGCAGAAGCAATACGTTGCCACCCCCATTTCAACCACAACCGAGTCTCCTTGTCGAGCTTGAAACGTTCGCCTATTCGCAACCCCTCCACCCAGAAAATTTCCCCTGGAGCCGTCATCCCCACCACCCGTTGGTGGCGTGCCGCCCTGGGAACCTTCTCATTCGTGAAAAGGTCCTGCAATTTGACCGGATGCGACATGCCGATAGGCTGAAACCGGTCACCCGCACGCCAATAGCGCAGCATGATCCCGCCCTCCAGTTTTTCAGCGTCAAAATACTCGGTGCCAGTCGGTGGCTTCCCCACCGGGACCGTTCCCTTGCCCGGTTTCCACTGGAGTTGCAGACCGCCAAATTCAATCCGTCCGCCTTTGCGCGTCAAGGGTACGAATTGCTGTGCATCCGTGAAAAGCTCCTGATGGGTTTTGGGCACCACAGTTACTCGTCCATCCGCTGAACAAACCACCGCGATGTTTCCCGGTGCGATCATCATTTTACCGGGTTTGGTGCGCAGTTTTTCGATCAGATCAAATTCTGGAAACACGTTTAGCGCCGGCAATTGCAGCCGCAGACAGGTCCGCTGCAATGCCGGATGCAGGGCCGAAAAGGGCTGTCGGACAGACGATGGGCCCGCCTCGGTCATCCAAGCGCGCGCCAGGAATTCAAGAAAATCCGATTCGGCCCGCAGCGTCTCCATGATGCGCGGCAGAATGGCCGGCAACGCCGGGCGGCGGGCCAGCATGATCGGCAACAGTTCGTGCCGCACCCAATTGCGCTCCATGTCCAGGTCCTGGTTCGATTCATCCTCGCGATGCTGAAGTTGTTCGGCCTGCGCGTATGCCTGAATTTCGCTTTTGGAACACTCTAGTAGCGGACGCAGCAACCGCACTCGGGCATCAAACGGAGATCCGCCATTCCATTCCATGCCGGCCAGCCCATCGCTTCCCGAGCCGCGCAGCAATCGCACAAAAAACAACTCTGCCTGGTCATCCGCATGATGCGCCAACACCACTTTTGTAGTCTTGAACTGGCTCGCCGCCCGAAGCAGGAACCGATGCCTGGCTTCCCGAGCCGCCATCTCCAACGAAATGGAACCTGCCTGGCGCAACTGACCCGCTTTCACCCGTTCGCAGATACATTCCAAGCCCAACGCTGCGGCCGTCCGACGCACCAGCCGTTCATCCGCATCGCTGGCTCGCCCACGAAGTCCATGATTGAGGTGGGCGACACCCAGCACCCAGGCGTGGTGTTGCGCTCCTTGCGCCAGCAAATGCAACAACACCATGGAGTCCACGCCCCCGGAAACCGCCACCAGCAGACGCTCTCCCGGCAGCGCCCCGCAGTTTTCCCGCAGGCGTTTTTCAACCATCTCAATCAGTTGGGATTTGGCTTTCATGAGCCACTCAGATCGCGCTTTTCATTCCAAATAAACAAGCCGACTTTAGGCTGGCTTGACCGCCCCCATTGGATCAATCAGGCGCAATTGCTTTGTTTCGAGCGCGCGATAGACATCCGGTAAATCGAATTGGGCGAGCACACTTGGTATAAACGCCGAAAGCGGCCAGTCATATTCCTCGTTTTGGGCAATGGCATCATAGGCGGTCAGGGTGTTTTTCAGTGTGACCCGGGTCACCTGCTTTGACAGCAAGGCTGCCATTGCCGCCGGCAATGCCCCCCAGCCGCGTCCGGCCAGGTGGATTTCCTGATGGTCAAATCCCGCCAACCAATCCAAAACGCGCAATACATCCAGGGTTTTCATGCCGAGATAGGGTCGGTCCAACATGATTGAATGAATGGCATAGAAATAGTCGCTGCCATACGGCTTGAAAAACTGGTCTTTGCCGCACGTGTCCGGGCGCGACTCCCCGATCCCTCGCACGTCACACGCATACAACGGTATTTCGGGCTCCGCTTTCAATAGTTCACGAACCAGAGGCTCGGAACGGAGTTCCTCATCCGCCGACTGATCAGCAATATAGAGAATCGCCTGGCGCGGGCCACTGGGCGGACGCGATTCGTGCGTATGATCATAGAGGCGTGTCACCAGTGCGAAAACACCGGGCTCGGTTTCCACCGGATAAATGGTGGCCCCCGCTTGGGGATAACTGCGCTGCGCGACCGGGCGCAAGATGCGATAATCCGGCATCCCCTGACGTTCGGGCAACTTTAACGCCTGGGTAACCCTGGTGACCAAGGTTTTTCCGGCGACCACGCCACGCCTGACCGCCAATTCACAAGCGCGCACGCGCGTGAAGGCGGGCAGCGGACGGGATTTGAGCCCAGCCACCTGCCCGGCCGGGGTGCAGCGCAAGTCGGCTTCTTTTTCCAGCACTAGTGCGGGTTCTGCTTGCAGGTCGGAAATGCTGGTGACACGGTTGAACCAGCGGTACATAGCCTCGCGGTTTTCCTGGGAATACCCATGGTTGGTAGGGCCGACTTGAAGCTGAATGTTATCCGGCACGCCCAGCAGCGTGTAGAGCCGTTTCAACCGGGCAAAGGACTCCTGCGCCCCGCGCACATCGAAAAAGTCCTGTTCCTTGGCCAGAATGATGATGGGCTTGGGCGCCAACGCCGCCAGGAAATCATCGTGATCCAAGCCCAGCGCCAAAGCACGGGGCGGACATTGTTCGGTATCCGCCGGAAGTTCATTTTCCAGGTTGTGGCGGAAAGTTGTGATGAAACACGCGGGAGCAGCCATGGTCCAGCGTTGATCCAGGCCACACAGCCAGGTGGTGAGGGTGCCGCCGCCGGAATTCCCGGTGATGCCCACCTGCTTGGGGTTCACTTCTGGACGCGTGAGCAGGTAATCCAAGGCCCGAATGCCATCCCATGCACGCCATGCGCCGAAAAACTCACCCGTGAGAAATTGCTGGTTGCCGGCGAGAATATGCTCAGACACCCCGTTCCCATGCCGGGGCCGCAACTGGTCATCAGTATATTGCAGCCGTTCTCCCTGGCCAATCGGATCATAAATCAGAGTCACGTACCCCATGCGTGCGAGCGACTGGGCCACACTTTGATAGGAATCCATCGCCTTGCCATTGGCAGAATGCCCGCACGACACCACCACCCCCGGCAGCGGGAACGTGCGCCCCTTGGGCACGTAGAGATTGGCCGTAACCAGAAATTCCGGGCGGCTTTCAAAAATGACTTTCTCCACGCGATAGGTATCGCGGTCCAGCGTCCCGGTGATCCTCGGGTTTAGCGGTGTGCGCTCGGGCAACGGACCAAACGCCCGTCGGATTTTCGCGCGCACTTCGTTTACGTACGCTCGGGCATCCGCCCGTTTTTTTAAGGCGGCTTTGCGGGCCAAACCGGCCTGTTCCGCCTGGCGCACTTGCGTCACGAAATATTCCTGGACCATGCGCGGGAACCGGTTGTATGGGATAATGGGTTGTGCCGGTGCGGTGGCGGCTTGCGCGGGCACTTCCAACCAGCGCCCGGCAAGTTGGCAACCCAAGGCCAGCCCGCCCACCACCAGCACCCGCCGGCGGGGAAACCGTGATTGGCCAAAGACTTCTGGAATTGAGGTGTCCGTTTTCACAATTGCGTTCTGTAACCACTACGCGCCCGCCTCCGGGAAGTCAACCACTCTTGAATTCCTCGGTTGCCACCCAATGGCTAAAGGATCTGAATCACGAGCGCAGTTGTGTTATCGCGACCAGACTGCTCCAAAGCGGCCTCCACCAGCCGATGCGCCGGGTCATCCGTGGGTCCCCAAGGCTTGGTCGGCCGCAGATACTCAAGCAGATGATGGTTGTACAAACCGTCCACTACCCCGTCGGTGCAAAGCAGAAAGATGTCCCCGGCCTCATAGGCCACCGCTCCAACCTGCGGGGTGATAAACTGATTGCCGCCGCCGAGCGCCTTTTGCAGCACATTGCGCCGCGGATGCCGGCGTGCCTCGCCCTCATTGAGTTTGCCGGTGCGGAACAGCCAGCCCACATGCGTATCGTCTTCGCTGAGTTGCCGGATGCCGCCGCTCCGGGCCGGCAAATAATAAATGCGGCTATCGCCAATGTGGCCGAAATACATCCAGCCCGGCGTAAACCAGCAGAGGCTCAAGGTGGCCTCCATGCCTGAGCACTCCTCGTAACTGCTGCCCACAAACAATAGCGCCCGGTGGATGCGATCAAAAAGTTCGGTAAAGGCGTCGGCGAATCCAGGTTCCAGCCCGGTGGCAAACAGCTTGAAGAGTTTGGGCAGGAAGACCGTGGTTTTGTCCATCGTGATCCGGCTGGCGCATTCGCCAGCCCGCGCTCCCCCGATACCGTCGCTCACGGCAAACGCAAAGTCCATGGTGGTGATGGAAGCTTCGCCAAGCCGGCCAAGGTGATATACCTCGCGGGCATTAAACTGCAGCCCCAAAAACGCATCTTCATTGTTTTGGCGCACCTTGCCTCGATCCGTGCGCCCGAACCATTTCAGGCGCACCGAGGCCGATACATTATGATCATGTTCCATGAACCCTAGGTCTTTTCTAAGGGCGGCAGGATAGTGGCGAACTCAAAATCGATCAAGCAAAAGCGCCCGTCGGACTGACGGTAGGTGACGTTGCGCATGTCCGCATCATCGTGATGCACCTCGAATCGTTCCAGTTCGGCAAATAGTTCACGGGTGCGCTCCGCATCCAAATGCTCAACCCGGCTGCCGCAGTTGGTGGTGACAATCCGCAGTTTTTCTGGATCCGCTTCGAGCAACCGCGGCACAAAGTCGCACCCTCGCTCCTCCAAGTGGCGCAGCACCTGCACCTCCCGGGCGTACCGCTCCGCAGCATTCGGGCCGTGGTAGGTTTTGAATACCCGGCCATCATAGCTGAGCTTAACTGTTGATCTGAGCGTATCCTTAACTTGCAGCATAACTCCGTAATCCGGCTTGTCCGTGTCAAGCTGACTTGGTATGCAACTTGCATGCCAAATCAAATCGCCCTGACTTCGATTTTTAACAACCTGTGCGTGCCAAACTATCGCCTATTATTTGGCGTTTGCCAAGTAATTGCCAAACGGCGACGTGCCCCCGTTCATTTCTGAGCTTGTGGACATAAAATCTTAAATCCGCAGCACCTGATCATTAAAGGCCAGAGTGGTTAATTTTTATCATTATGATCATATTTTAACAGTAGTTTTATTGATTCGGTTGTCCGATCCATCAAAGAACTGTTTCAATTTTCGGCCACATACAGGCGGTTTTAACGATTTTCGCTTCAGGCCGACTTTTTCTGATTGAAATGGCATGTGATCTGCTTAGAGTTTCGGCAGTTAACACTGCGTGTTGAGTAACTGGCAGATCATAACAAAGAAAATTAACTAGCGACAAAACAAATGGCGAAATACAAATTGGAATACCTCTGGCTTGACGGGTATGAACCCGTCGCGAACATCCGTGGCAAAACCCAGGTCAAGGAATTTGACAGTTTTCCCAAACTGGAACAGCTCCCCATGTGGGGCTTTGACGGGAGTTCCACCCGGCAGGCGGAAGGACGCAGCTCGGACTGCATGCTTAAACCGGTAGCGGTTTATCCCGACAGCACCAAACTGAACGGCGCGTTGGTCATGTGCGAAGTCATGATGCCGGATTGCAAGACTCCTCATCCGAGCAACGCGCGCGCGACGATCCTCGACGATTCCGGCACTTGGTTCGGGTTTGAGCAGGAATATTTCCTCTATAAGAACGGAGCTCCGCTCGGTTTTCCGTCGGGTGGCAATTTCCCGCCCCCGCAGGGCAAGTACTATACCGGTGTGGGTTACGAAAACGTGGGCGACATCGCTCGCGAGATCGTGGACAAGCACCTGGATCTCTGCTTGGACGCTGGCATCAACCACGAAGGCATCAACGCCGAAGTGGCCAAGGGTCAGTGGGAGTTTCAAATTTTTGGCAAAGGCTCGAAGACGGCCGCTGACCAGATGTGGGTGGCGCGCTATTTAATGATGCGCCTTTGTGAAAAATACCAGGTGGAAGTCAATTGGCACTGCAAGCCGTTGGGCAAGGATGTGGATTGGAATGGATCGGGCATGCACACCAACTTCTCCACCACCTTCATGCGCGAGGTCGGCGGCAAGGCGTATTTCGAAGCCCTCATGGCGGCCTTCGACAAGTATAAGAACGAACACATTGCCGTTTATGGTCCAGACAATCACCTGCGCCTGACCGGTCTGCACGAAACCCAGTCCATTGACAAGTTCAACTATGGCGTGGCTAACCGCGGTGCCTCTGTCCGTGTGCCGCATAGCTTTGTCAATAATAACTACCGTGGATATCTGGAAGATCGTCGTCCGAATTCCCAAGGCGACCCATACAAGATCGCTGGCCGCATTTTGCAGACGATTGCGACGGTGCCAACCAAGTAATATCGGGTTGAACTGATATTGTCTGAGTGGGGCGGAGGTGCAACTGGTTTAGCCCAATGGCTGCCACAGCGCCTCCGCTCTTTTGCGTTTCTCCCGATTCGTTGCGCGAGGTATGGGAGCTTGAAGATCCAGACGGAATTTTGCCCTGAAGCACGCGCGCCACAAACCACAGGGTTTGCAGATAAAATCCGGTGAGTCAACCAGGCCCTGGGGCGCTCGGGAACGATGATAATCAGCTCTAATTATCGCGTTGACGTTGGCAAAAATATGCCCATGATACCTGCGTTTGGCCGCTTAAAGGCGACCAGTCACTTGAATTGTTGGATTGGACATTGAAATTGAACTATTGGAATCAGTTATGAACCTCGATACCCTATATTCTGAACTAACGTTGAAAACCAACGCGAAACTCGCGCTGGTGGTCATGGATGGCCTTGGCGATATCGCCACCAAAAGCCAGGGAGAAATGACTCCTTTGGAAGCGGCCGCAACTCCCAACCTTGATAAGTTGGTTGCCGATGGTTGCGCGCAGGGACGCATGATCCCGGTCGCTCCCGGCATTACGCCTGGCAGCGGGCCCGGTCACCTGGGGCTGTTCGGCTATGACCCGCTGGAATTTCAAGTGGGCCGTGGCGTCATCGAAGCGCTCGGGTTGGGCGTGGAACTCAAGCCCGGCGACGTTTGCGCTCGCGCTAATTTTGCCACGCTCGATGCCAAAGGGATTGTCACCGATCGCCGCGCCGGTCGTATTCCCACGGAAACCTGCGAGAAACTGTGCGCGAAACTCGCTGCCAAAATCAAGAAGCTGGGCGATACCGAAATCATCGTCAAGGCTGGCAAAGAACACCGGTTCGTGGTGATTTTCCGCGGCAAAGGCTTGGAAGGTCCGCTGACCGATGCCGATCCGAACCGCGAAGGGTTCGCGATTCCCGCCGTCAAACCGCGTGATCCAGAAAACACCAAGCAAGCTAAAATGGCGAAGCTGATCGCGGAGTTTTACAAGGCTGCGTTGCCCATCCTGAAGAACGAAAAGCCGGCGAATGGCTTCCTGATGCGCGGTATTGCGCACCAGCCGGAAATCCCGTTGTTCGAAGACCGTTACAAGCTCAAGCCCGCCTGCCTGGCGGTGTACCCGATGTACAAGGGCCTGGCCCAACTCGTCGGCATGAAGAAAATCGAAGGACCGCAGACCATCAAGGAACAGTTCGAGCGGTACCTGAAGGAATACGATAATTACGACTTTTTCTTCATCCACTTCAAGTACACGGATAAGGCCGGTGAAGACGGTAATTTTGAGGCGAAGAAAAAGTACATCGAAGAATTTGATGCCGCGCTGCCCATCCTCTTGGAGAAATGTCCGGACGTATTGGCCATCACGGGTGACCACTCGACCCCGTGTGCTGTCAAGGGCCATTCCTGGCATCCGCAGCCCGTGCTGTTGCACTCCGCAATCAGCGGATCAGACAAGCTGGAACGTTTCACGGAAACTGGCGCCAACATGGGCTCACTGGGCGTGTTTGAAGCCAAGTTCCTGATGCGGTACATGCAGGCGAACGCCAAGATGTTTGATAAGTTCGGCGCGTAAGCCGGCTTGCGTGGCGTTCGTGCTCTCTTGCGCTAAGGCTTGCGGCATACTGGCTGGTCGTCAACGGCAGCGGGTCGGGTTGATCACGCCTGGTGCAGAGTCTCTTTGCGCATGAGATTGAAATATGTAAGTCGGCACGTTCTCGTGCTGGCCTTGAATATCGGCGGCTTGGCTGGAAATCTTTCCAGCCAGAGCCGTCTTTTCTCTGAGTCTTTTATCTTGGCATGGCCAGCGGCGCACGAGGCGTGCTGATCTGGAGCGATTACCGGCTAAACACCAAGGCGGCCTGATGTCCCCACAATCCAAGCGACGTTGACATCACCGCGCGCGCGCGAAATGCAGAGGCTTTTTCTCTAACGAGATGGATGGCACACGCGGCATCCTGTTGTTGGCAATTGGCGCTCGGTGGCACCACCTGCCGTCGGAGCGACTCAATGGCGATCACCGCCTCTAATGCCGCTGAAGCACCCATGCAATGGCCAGTCACTGGTTTCGTGGAAGAACAGAGAACCTCCGCTCCAAAAACGCGCTGTACCGCGTGTGCCTCGGCCAGATCGTTCAACCGCGTGCCGGTACCGTGCAAGTTGATATAACCAATCTCTCCGGGAACCAAACTGCTGCGGTGTATGGCTTGGGTCATGATTCGGGCCAGACTTTCCCCGGTGGCGTCCAAACCCACGCGGTCATGCGCCTCGGAACTCATGGCCCATCCGGACAGATGCGCCAGGATGTTCGCTCCCCGTTGCCGTGCGCCCGCCTCGGTTTCCAAGATAAGAAATGCGGCTCCCTCCCCCAACACGGTGCCGTTGCGAGTGACATCAAACGGGCGGCATGCCTTTTCCGGTGTCGCGGCAGTACCCAACAAACCAGCGGCATCAAGCTGACACAATAGCGGCTCGTACAGTGGTGCCTCCGCTCCTCCGACAACGACCACATCCGCCTCACCCAGCAATAATTGTTGCGCCCCCAGAATAATGGCCGACGCCGAGGATGCGCAGGCGGCGGACACCGTGAAACAAGGTCCGCGGGCGTTCAATAAAATGGACAAAGCACCGCTCAAACCGGCAATGGCGCTGGCCGGAGCGAGCGATGGCGCTTTACGATGTTGCCGGGCGCTATCCACCAGATCAGACCAAATTTCAACGGGTCCGCGGGAAGTGCCCGCCACCACTCCCACCCGCTCTGGAGTCCACTCCCACCCGGAGCCGGTTCGCGCGGAATTCCATGCCTGCCAGGCCGCCAACGCAGCCAAATGTACGCCCCGATCCATTTTCCGCGCCACCCTGCCTGGCGGCGGTAACGGTGGCAAAACATCCACCGAACAAACGGGATAACGCGCGGAGCGATCCGCCGTCGCTCCACAATTCAACCAGCGGGCTGGCACCACTGCCTGACAGACGCTCTGCCATAAATCAGCGGGCGACGTGCCGGCGGCGGAAACCGCTCCCCATCCGGTGATCACCAGCGAGGTGGGGGAACAATGCTGCCAAGTCGAAGACGGTCTTTTCACACTGGGATAACAATACTCTAGGATGGGCAAATGGCCAGCCACCAAAAATTCAAAGCGTCGTTCTTGGAGCTTCCAGTTTTCAACTTTCTACTTTTGAATTGCACCGGATTATTCCTATTTGAACGGTGAGGGAGCAATCCGGGCAGCTTGGGCGCGGGCTTGCTTTAAATTGGCCACCGTGGCATACACCGGCAGTGCCGCCCATTTCATCGGGAAGGTCAAGGTCTCGCCTGCCTTCAATGTCAACTGCGGACTGATAATGGCAATTTCCGTGATAGCCCCGTTCCATCCCACTTCGACGGTGTGCCCATCGCCGGCGTATTTATTGGTGTACGTAAAGGGATAGTAAACGACTAACATCGTTTGGCCTTGCACGTACCCCGCCCACTGCCCGGAGCAATCCGCTCCCACCCAGGTTTCCTGTCCCGAGGTGGTTTCCAAAAACAGGGTTTGGTCGGCTATTTTTGCCGTTGGTAGAGCCGGTTTGTAATGATCGTACACGCTTTTCCCCTCCACCGTCCGGCGGATGCCCCATCCAGCCGGCAGCCGGCTGTGTTTATTCAATGGCAACATGGCGTACCCGCCTCCCTTGCAGAGCAGGCGTGCGCGCAAGGAGCAGGTCTGGGGCTTGAATGAGGTGTTCTTCAATCGCTGCACAATGCCTGCATCCCCAGTTTCGGGGTCCAACACGATTTCTTTTTCCAATTGCAACCCGGAAACCGGGTCGGGGTCACCCACAATGGTCATTCCGAGATCCCTAAGTTCCTTGACTGTGGCCGGCGCGGTCCAGGACCGGCTGCCCGACATGTCATTCACTTCAAGTTGATACCCGCCCGGCATGAAATCTTTGGGCACTTGGGCGGAAGTGAGCCCCAAGGTGCGGGAATCCTCCCAAAAAATATTTTCCCCCATCAACTGGTAACGCAAGACGTTACCGCCCACTGCCGGGATGGCCACCAGGCGGACTTCGGCGGCATCCGCAGTCACCCGAATCGCTTTGTCCCAACCCATATAGCTTTCGACCTTGATCCCTTTGGGCATGGCAACATCCTTCTCAGCCGCCTGGCCCAGCCCAGCCCCCAGCACTGCCGTCAGTACCACTGCCCAGTGGCGGTGTTTCCATAAATAATTCATACGTAATTTGTGCATAAATCTCTAAATTTCACCAAGTATCAAGGTGAATCAATCCGTTTCACGATACCGTAGTCACACCAAACGCCAAATGCAAACGCATCAAATTGGCTTTGGAAGGTGGGGGCGGCCAACCCACACATGCTCCACGCCCGCCATATCATTGAGTTCCTTGGTCAGGAAACCGTTGGCGTCCACGATTAATTTACGTTGCATGGTGGCCGTCAGTTCCGACCATGGCGCCCGCCGAAACTCAGGCCATTCTGTACACACCACCGTCGCCTCCGCGTTCTTCACCGCGTCCTCCAAGCTGCATAGCGTAATCGCCGAAAGCTCCGCCGGCAGCGTCTTCACCGCCGGATCATACGCGCGCACGACCGCGCCCGCCGCCGTCAATTGCTGGCATAATTCCACTACCGCGCTTCGGCGCAACGTGCTGGTATTGGGGGTATACGTCAGCCCCAATATGCCGATGACGCGCCCAGTGAGTCCGCCCAGCAGGGTGTTTAACCGTTGGCAGGTCCATTGGCGGTGCTGGTCGTTGCTCTGCTTGATTGCCGGCACCAGCGTCAACGTCTCACCGTAGGTCTCACCCAAGGCCGTCAGGCTGACGATATCCCGCGCCAACGTTCCGCCCGCAAAGGGACCACCCGGTCCCAGATACGCCTTGGGGCCAATCCGCACGTCGCTCTTCAGGCCCGCTGATACCTCCCGCGCATCCGCGCCCACTTGTTCGCAGATCCGCGCGATTTCATTGATGAAGGTGACGGACGTGGCCAAAAAGGCGTTCAGCGCATGCTTCACCATCTCCGCCGATTCGGTGCCCATCCACAGTATCTTCAATGTAAATGGGCTCAGCAATTCCGTCAGCAGCGGCTTGACGGCCTCATTGCGCATACCGACCACCACACGCTCGGCTTTCTCAAACGCCTCCAGCGCGCGCCCCAACCGCAGGTTTTCCGGCGAACAGGCAAAATGGAATTGCGGAAACTCCTTCTCCAATTGGGCACACGTGCCGGCTGGCAGTTGTGAGGAAATCAAGACCAGCGCGCCCGGTGGCAAATGCGGCAGACAACGCCGCAGCCGAATCAGCACATAGGGCACATCCGAGACATCCTGGTCATCCACCGGAGTGTCATAGGTCAGCCATAAAACCTCCGCCGCACGACACGCCTCGGCTGGATCCGTGGTGAACCGCAAGCGCCCGGCTTTCAAGCCTTCAGCCAGCCGATCTTCCAAGCCTGGTTCAAGCAAAGGTGCCCGGCCCTGATTCAGCGCCGCCACGTTTTCCTGATCGAAATCCAGGCCCACCACAATAAAGTGGCGAGCGCAACAGGCGGCGGTCACGCATCCCAAGTGCCACAAGCCAACCACGGTAACATTCATAATTGAATTTTGTTAATTGTTCCGTCCACCTCTGGCACCCGTACAACCAAGGCGGCAGCCCCGAAATCAGGCGCCACTTGGCCGAGTCCAGTGGGACCGTTTACTTGGCGCCCCGCTTATGCAGCACCCATTGGTTTTGTTGCAACCAAGCCAGCGTGCGGAGGATGCCTTGTTCAATCGTCAGCTTCGGTTTCCATCCCGTCCCCTGAACCTTGTTGGTCTCCAGGAAAATAAACGGGTTATCACCTACCCACCCCTGTTTGCCTCCCGAATACTCCAGACGCGGCTTCAGTCCCAGGAATTTGCAGATATGGCCAATGGAATCGTTCACCTTCACATACTCCGGGGTGCCCAGATTGTAGGTTTCCACGCGATGCCTGGCCTTGAGCGCGGTTCCTTGCCCCATCACATGCAAGATGGCGGCCAGACAGTCCTGCACGTACAAATACGATTTGCGCTGCGTGCCATCCCCCAGCACCTTCAGATATTCGGGATGTTCCAGCAATTGCTTGTAGAAATCGAACACGTGGCCATGCGTGTACCGCTCGCCCAGAATGGAGACGAACCGGAAAATGTACCCTTCAAATTTATACCCCTCGCAATATGCGTGAATGAGCCCTTCCCCCGCCACCTTCGAGGCGGCATACAGGGAGGTTTGAATCGGAAAGGCGTGGTCTTCCGGGGTGGGAATGACCTGGGCCTCGCCATAGACCGACCCGGTGGAGGAAAAGGCGATGGTTTTGATGCCATTGGCGCGCATTGCTTCAAGAACGTTGAAGGTGGCAATGGTATTTTGATCCAAATCCTTGCGAGGATGCTCCAAACCAAACCGCACGTCCGCATTGGCCGCCAAGTGAAACACCGTATCACAGCCCGCCATGGCGACGGTGAGGGCCGGTAAATCCAGGTTGTCGCCGCGCACCAGCTTAAACGCCGGATGCTGGCGGGCGGACACCAGAAACTCTTCCTGACCGGTGGAGAAATTATCCCAGCCGACGACCTGCTTACCCTGACTCAGCAGCAGGTCCACCAAGCTGCTGCCGATAAATCCGGCGGCTCCAGTTACAAATATTATATCCATCATTGGCCGCGATGGTTCCAAACATGGCGGCATTGTGCAAGCCCGCAATCTCCTTCGCCACGGGCTGCACATCCGTTCGAGCAGCAATATACCCCTCAATAAACTGGATAGTTCGTTTTCCGTAAAACGCTACAAAAGCCACATCATTGGCCAACAGACCAGCGGCTGCTGACGGGCTTTCGCAAGCAGAGATGAATTCACCGGGATTTTGAATTGCAACGGCAAGTGTCAATGCGCTGAGCGCATATTTAACGCCTGTAGCTGCTGGTCCCGCGCTTTGAGCGTACCCCAAGCCCGAATCGACATATTCAGAACTAGACTGCCTAAATCTTCATGTCCGCTTGGATCAATTCCATTAACGGGATCAGCGTGGCAATACAGATATTTATGAAGGCTTGCTGGATCCCTTTGGTACCCCCTGGAAGAAATCCCTTGTCCAGAATCTTCTCATTCCCGGATTTAAATAGCGACCACGCAGGTAGTAAAAGCCCAGGTTCGGGTCATATTGCTCGCCGGTGTAGAGGCCAACGTCGTGAGGCGTCCAAATTCATCAAAGGAATAGACCAACGTTCCCACCGGCCCGCTGTTGGTGGTCAGCCGGTCACGGCTGTCGTACAGGTAACTGTAATTGCCACTGGCATCGGCCATGGTGGCGTGCTGGCCAGTGCTGGAATAGGTAAAGCGAACGAAATAACTGCCCGAGGTTTTGTTCGTCAGGCGGTTTAGCGCATCATACTGATTGGTGAGGATCACGCCGTTGAAATTGGTATAGCGGATTGGGTTGCCGCCGGCATCAAACGTAAAGCCCTCCGTCTGGCCGCCCGGTTGCACCGTGCGGATTTTCCGGCCCAGGGCATCGAACTCAAACCGGGGCATCCAGCCAAGGGCGGGTTGACCTGGACAGCACTGGATGTGGGTGGCCCTTGGGTTGGGACGTTCGGGTGAATATATGAGAGGGAGTACCTGCGTTTTTGCAAGGCATCGAACTCCAAGACCACCTTTCGCGAAGCGAACGTTCCACTGCGGGGCATCTGACTCGTGGCGGGCTTGGGAAGCCAACCTGCCTTTCACGCCATTTTTTCGGCGCTTTTGCGCCACGCAAATTGTTGGCATTCTGCCTGCTATTGGTTGCCGACTAAAAATAAAAATGCCATTCGTCGTTCCCAAAGCGGGTGACGAATGGCGGATTTGTATTTTTATCACCTATCCGCGACCAGATAAGCGGTGAAAATGATTATTGCTGTTCCTTTTTCTTGTGGGGAAACAACTTCTTGAGCTTTTCCTGGTCTTCGGCGCTCATCTTGGCCCGCTCTTCTTTGTCGAGCTTGCCATCTTTGTTGGTGTCATACTTTTCCAGCATTTCCTTGTACACAGCCTTCTGTTCATCGGTCATGCCTTTTTTGCCTTCGGCGGCAGACACGCTCATTGCAACGGCACACGCCAATGTCAAGGCCAGCACTACTAGTTTCTTCATATCTATTTAGTCTTTATTTTTGTTATTTTCGTTTCGGTCGCGTTTCGGCGACATTCGAGTTAGACGCACTTGCGTTGGAAAAGGTTACAATCACGCCAAGAAAAAAACAAGCTTTGCAACCTACTGTACAAGAATTAGTTATGAATGGCATTTATTAACGAAAGCAAGTCATCATCGGATAACTCACGATTTTATGAATCGTTAAAGGTTCCAGTTTATTGGTCTGGTCACGCAAGCCGTCAACGAATACCTGTCGAAGTATGCCTTTGAAAAATATTCCCAAATCAAGAGCTTGACGTGAGGCGATAAGGATTTTAGGCTTTGGCAGAACTGGTTGGTGGCCGTAGCTCAGTTGGTTAGAGCCCCAGATTGTGGATCTGGATGTCGCGGGTTCAAGTCCCGTCGGTCACCCCATTCCCAGCCGTTTTTCCCCATCGCGTCAAACTTAATCCGGCAGACCTTCTTCGATGGCGAACCGCATCAGATCGGCATTGTTGGCCAAACCGAGTTTTTCCATGGCGCGCGAGCGATAGGTGCTTACGGTTTTGATGCTGAGTCCGAGTTCGATGCCGATCGCCGTCATGGTCTTGCCGGCCGCAAAGCGCTGCAATACCTGCAATTCGCGATCTGACAAATTGTCCAGCTTGCGCAACGGGGTATCAGTGGTGCTCATTTCCATCACCAAGCGTTCGGCCAGCGAAGCGCTAATGTAAGGCCGGCCGGTCATCACATGTTGCACGGCTTCGATCAATTTTTCCGGGGCGGTTTCCTTGGTCATGTAGCCATTGGCACCCGCTTTGAACGCACGCATGGCATACTGTTCTTCAGCGTGAACGCTCAGGACGAGCACCGGCAGTTTGGGAAACTTGGGCCGCAACTGCTTCAGCACATCGAGCCCGTTCTTGCCTTGCATGGAAATATCGAGAATAATGATGTCCCAAAGGAACTCCTCCACTTTCTGAAGGGTTTCATCCGCGGAAGCGGTTTCGCCAAACACTGCGTTCGGAAACGCATCCGTCAGGATCTGCCGCAGACCGCGACGGACGATGGCGTGGTCATCAACGATGAGAATGCGCATAGCCTTGGTATCCTTGGCCTGCGCCGAATTTGTTTTTTGCGTTGTTGTCATAGGTTGTCGTTCCAAAACTGTACCCCGGGAAGCCGCTAATGCAACTGAAAATTTTGAGGAATTTCGCAAGCAGTTTTATCGCTTTCAATTATTCGCCGTTGGAGGCGCCCAAACTGGCCAGCCTGCAATCGGGTAATCCGTGTTGTCTGATTGACGGCCCTGCAAAAGCGGTGTTTAGATAGTGCCTGATGAAATTGATCACGTACCTTGTGTTACCATTCGCACTTGCCGGGTTGGCGGGCGCGGCCGATTCGCGCCAAGCCGCGCGCGACGCCGTGCTGGCGGAAACCCTCAAACCCTATACCGGCCCTTCCGTGCGCGGGGTGGATACCAGCACCCTCAGCAATAAAGTGGTTTGCGGGTATCAAGGCTGGTTCAACGCCGAGGGTGACGGGGCGGATCGCGGCTGGGTACACTGGACGAAAGGCAAAGGCGCGCTGGCACCGGGCAATGCCAAAATTGATTTCTGGCCCGACGTTTCCGAACTGGGCGCCGACGAACGGTTTGCCACCGGGTTCAAGCGACCGGATGGGCAACCCGCCGAGGTCTTCAGCTCGTTTAAAAACAAAACCGTGCTGCGCCACTTTGAGTGGATGCGCACCTACGGCATTGACGGGGCGTTGGTGCAGCGATTTGCCGTCGGCGTGAATGATCCTCGCTCGCTCCGGCAAAACAATACGGTGCTCGCGCACTGCCGCGAGGGGGCCAACCGCAGCGGGCGCGCTTATGCGGTCATGTATGATCTCAGCGGCCTGGGCACCAACCGCATCAGTATGGTCATGGACGATTGGCGGCTGCTGCGTACGCGCATGCACATCACGGAAGACCCGGCGTATCAGCGGCATCACGGCAAACCGCTCGTAGTCGTGTGGGGTGTTGGGTTCAACGACGGGCGCGCCTATACCATCGAGGAATGCCGGCGCTTGGTTGAGTTTCTGAAAAACGACGCGCAGGCCGGTGGCTGCACTGTCATGCTCGGGGTGCCCACCTCGTGGCGCGAGTTGAAACGCGACGCCGTCAACGATCCGGCGCTGTTGGAACTGCTCAAGCAGGCCGACATGGTCAGCCCCTGGACAGTTGGACGTTACCGCACCCCCGCCGATGTTTCACGCCACAGCGAGCGGTTCTTGAAGCCCGACCTGGTCTGGTGCCGCGAACACAAGTTGGATTATCTCCCCGTGGTGTTTCCCGGTTTCAGTTGGCACAACATGAAGGGGGCGCCGCTGGATCAAACGCCGCGGCTGCGCGGGCAATTTCTCTGGTCCCAATTCTGCGAGGTTAAAAAGGCGGGAGCCTCGATGGTCTATGTGGCCATGTTCGACGAGGTGGATGAAGGCACCGCCATTTTCAAATGCACCAATGATGTGCCGGTCAGCAATGAATCCCAGTTTGTGACCTACGAGGGGTTGCCGAGCGACCATTATCTCCGCCTCACCGGCGCGGGCGCAAAACTGATGCGCGGGGAAATCCCCCTGAGCGACCTGCCACCAAACTGAGTGATCGCTGGAAATTTGATGTTGTATTGGAGCGGATAGCCCCTTATGGCGAGGACCCGACTTTGAAAACGGGCCTGCTTGAATCCCACGGCACGCCGCCCCAGCAATACCCGGAGGCACATTAATTCCAATGAGCTTTCAAGCTGAGACTAAGGCGCGCCGGATTTTGAGCGGCTAGCGAGACGCGAGCGAGGCGCATACCCGTCCCGACCTGTCGGGATAACGAGCGAGCAACGAAGCCAGCAGCTCAGAAGACCAGCGAATTAGTCTCATCTTGATAGCGATTTGGAATAAACGGTGGTGGCGGCAAAGACCGGACAGCTCAATTCATCCGTCGGCGAACATGGTTGCAGGCTGCCGGTTCTTGCGCCGCCGAATTTTCCACCAGCCCATGCCGTGACAAGCTTGCCTGCGCCTATCAGTTCCATAAATTATAGGTGTTAAGTTTGCTTATAATAAGGATTGTCATTTCCCGGCTTCTTGGATAATTTTCCTGGCGGACACCTTTTAGCGCGGCCAGGTTCGGGGTGGTTGCCTGTAAGCTGGCAGGGTGGCCTGATCGCAGATTGAACGTCAGGTTGCGCTTTTCCAGGTTGCCTATGAGCATCAATGCTGAGTCGTTGAACCCTGCCGGGTCCGCCGAAAGACTGGACCGGATCGAAGCCAGACTGGCGCGGATCGAAGCCCAGTTGCAACTGGCGGCGCGCCGGGATGACAATCCTGCCACGGCAACGCCGGTGGCGGACGCCCGCGTTGCCTTGCCCGCTCCGGAGCCAAGCGGCAGCCGCGAGGATGAACTGGAGTTTGCCTTGGGGCAGACGTGGTTTGCCCGGGCGGGCATTCTGGTGCTGGCGCTTGGCGCCGGTTTTGCGTTGTCACTCCCCTATCCCGGGTTG
Organism: Verrucomicrobiota bacterium; assembly: GCA_037139415.1. Taxonomy (NCBI): domain Bacteria; kingdom Pseudomonadati; phylum Verrucomicrobiota; species Verrucomicrobiota bacterium. The sequence goes on from JBAXGN010000001.1 coordinate 29,180, forward strand.
CCTTCCGGCCTCCCCTCGTGTCTGGGATACGCGCTGGTCGGGGGGCTCTTTCTGGTAGCCCATCTGTGGCAGAAATCGTTCGAACTGGTCTCCCGCTATTTCCGGTCGGCGGCCATGGTGCTGCTCTTTTTTGCTACATTGCGCCTCTTTTTTTTCACACCGACACCGGCCCTCTCGATCACCACCCTGACCGGTAAATCACTGCTGTTGGTGGTGGCCGGCATCAACCTGACGATTGCACTCCGGCGTAAATCGCCCTGGCTGACCGCTCTGGCGCTGGGCATGGGCTATGCCACATCGTTGATACTAAATTCAGCGTGGTTTCTGTTTCCTGTGCTCGTGGGGTTGTCGGTCCTGGTGGTCTATGCGTGGGCGCAACATCGTTGGTCGGTCATTCTGCTGGCTGGCATGGGTGCCACCTACCTGACGTATTTGCTCTGGGCGATGAATAATCCTTTGCGGGGAAATGAACTGCGGATCGTCGGGGAGCCATTGAGCAGCGTTTTTTGCCTTTTGCTTTGCGGGGTGATCTTCGCGTTCCCATCCTTTTTCAGTCAAGCTCAGGAAGACAAGGAGTACCTGCTGAGCAGTCATGCCTTGTTCAATGCCAGCGCGTGTTTTGGACTGTTTTTGCTGCATACGGTCCTCGCGTTCGATTCGGTCCTCGTTTTTGCCCACCTGGTCGCTTCGGTCGTTTTTGTCGGAGTTGCGGCGGCGCTCTGGATGGTCAGGTCCAACCGGATCGCTTGCGCGTTTTATGCCATCACCGGCTATATGGCCATGAGTGTGGCCATTCTTAAGGCGTTTCCGGTTCCGGATATTTTCATCTGGTTATCGGCCCAAAGCCTGGTTGTGGTCGCCACGGCCTTATGGTTTCGTTCACCATTTATCGTCGTGGCCAATTTTTTCATCTACGTCGCCATAGTGCTTGGCTATATGTTCGTCGCCAAACGGGAGACCGGGATAAGCATTGGCTTCGGGCTGGTCGCCTTGGTCAGTGCCCGCATCCTGAACTGGCAACAGGAACGCTTGCAGTTGCGAACCGAGACGATGCGCAATGCCTATCTCGTCGTGGTGTTTGTCGTGTTCCCTTATGCCTCGCACCACTTGGTGCCCCGATCTCTGGTGGCCATATCCTGGGTGGCCCTCGCCGGACTGTACTACTTGCTCTGCCGGGTGCTTCACAATCAGAAATATCGGTGGATGGGGCATTTCACGCTACTGCTAACGGTATTCCATGTCCTGATGCTGGGCACCACTCAATTCAAACCGGAATATCGGATTCTCTCTTACCTCGTGCTCGGCACGGTCTTGGTGGTCATTTCGCTGACGTTCAGCCGACGGCGGACGCGCGAACAAGCCAAGGGAGTTGGCGAAAACCACGTCGAGTGAATTGGCAAGGCGGAAATTTTTCAGGAGTTGGCTTGCCAACGGCGTTGAAAAAGGCATCCTTTACGTCACGTATGAAAATTAATTTAAGCCGATTCCTGCTCGCCCTATTGGCATTCATTACCGGCCTCCCGCTGGCCGCCGGGGATGCCAAACCGCTGAAAGTGCTGTGGATGACCGGCGGCGGTTTCCACGATTACAAAGGGCTGACGCCTTCATTAACCCAGAGTATTCAGAAATACGCCAACGTCACCTTTGAGGTGGAATGGGATTACAAGAAACTGGCTAAACCCGGCTACGCCGATGGCTACGACGTGGTGGTGTATTTCTTTTCACAGCACGACAAGGACGGCAAGCCGATCGTGGATAACATCGCGGCGACCATCCGCGCCGGCAAACCGGCGGTCTTCATCCATGGCACCACGCATTCATTCCGGGCACTGGAACGCGACGCCTATTGTGAATCCATCGGGATGACTTCCACCCGGCATGACAAGGCTGGTCCCATCGCCACGAAAAAGGCGGAGGACCATCCGATCAGTCGCTTTTGGCCCGCCAACTGGAAGACCGAGAAGGATGAGCTGTATGAGAACGTGAAATTCTGGCCCAACGCCAAACCCCTGATGACCGCGTACAGCGACACCTCGAAGAAAGATCAGGTTGTCACTTGGGTCAACCAATACGGGAAGGCCCGCGTCTTTGGCACCACCTTGGGCCACGGGCCGCCGACCACCGATATGCCGGTGTACCACCAACTGTTGGCCAATGGCCTGCTGTGGGTATGCAACCAGTTGGATGACGCCGGTCAGCCCAAGCCCGGCTTTGGCGGCACCGGGGCCGCGAAGTAGGTTTAATCCATTTGGTGCGGATCCTGGCCGATGGCCACGATACTGCACGCTTGAATGACATTCAGGCCCAAACGCTCCGCTTCCACCATGACTTCCGGCGACTCAGACCCGGGATTCAACCAGAATTCCTCGCACCCTTTGCTGGCGATGTCCGGCAGCAGTTTGAGCACGACTGACGGCGGAACATACACACTGATTTTGGTCGGTCGCCCCGGCACATCCAGAATACTGCGATAGGCGGGAATGTTCTCCACTCGCAAATCTTTGGGATGGACTGGATAGACGATAAAACCCTGCTGCCGGAACGCCCGCACGGCTTTGTTACCGTACTTGCTCCGGTCATTCGACGCACCAATGATTGCCACGGTCTTAATCATGCTCTTCAGTGTATCGTATTTTGCCGAAATGTCCATGCGCGGATCATGCTCGCCACTCCCAGGCAGCGCGTAGCCACAGGATTCCATGGATCAAGACTTCTTGGGGAATCCGACCACCTGGCTTCGTGGGAACGGGCGAACTCCAAAAACATGTCGCTATTCGCAACTAAAAAGTCGTAGAATTTTTTATGACGAATGCCGTCGAAAGTACATGTTCCGGGTTCGAATTCCGATGGCTCCAACAGGTGGGGCCATAGCTCAATGGTAGAGCAGTCTTTCGGCACCTTTTGTCACACCTGTTACGGCAGCAATAAATGATGCATCCATAAATTTTATGAGCGATAACATACAAAATAGTTCCGTTCCCCATATCCATCCCACGGGTGAAGCCACCGGATATTTGCCAGCGCGCGACTCCAAGGGAAAGCCCATTACCGTGATCGCCACCCAGGCCATCCGGGACAGCTTTGACGCCACCTGCCTTGAACAGGCGCTTAACTCCCGCAGTGCCCCTGGAGTTACGGAACTGGTGTTGAATCCCGATGGACACGCCGGATACGGCGCGCCTGTGGGTTGCGTGCTAGTTTCCCCGACCCATATTTATCCCGGCCCGGTAGGGGTGGATATCAAATGCTCCATGAGCCTGTTGCAACTGGAGCTGCCGAACGATCAGGTGGATGACAAACCGATCCGCCGCTCCCTAATCAACGCCATCACTGAACGCACACCGACCGGGCCCGGTCGCGGACAACGCTCGGTTAAAAAGGGGCGTCCGGTTTCTGTCGAACTGGGGCGTCGCGTCGCCGTGGAGGGCGCTTCGGAAGGCGTGTGCCGCGAACTGGGAATTCCCACGGCCTGGGCGCAACGTTGCGAGGACGCATTTCATGTGGGACATTCCGGAACCCGGGATGATCTGGCCAATCGGCTGGAGTTTTTGTTGACCACCGGCAAGTTTGCTCGCTTCGAGGAAAAAGTGCGCCAGCTTGGATCATACGGCGGCGGAAATCATTTTGGCGAATGCGAGGCGGTGAAGATTGCCGACGATGCGCGCGCACGCCGGACGGCGGAAGTGTTTGGCTTGCGCGATGGGAATGTGGCGTTTCTCTCGCATTGCGGTTCACGCGGTTTTGGGTACCAGTTGGCCAAGGGCCAATTTCAAACCCTGCAGGCCAAGTTCGAGACCTGGAGCATTCCCCTGCCCGGCGCGGATCGCGAGTTAGTCTATGCGCCGTTAGGCACACCGGAGGCGGATGCCTATCTGGATGACATGGCGCTGGGCGGAAACTTTGCCACGGTAAACCACCTATTGATTAACGCGCTGGTCTTGGAGGCATTCCAGGAAATCATCCCGGGTGTAAAAGGTTCGCTGGTCTATTACATCAGCCACAACATTGCCCGGCGCGAGATTGTGGAAAACCGGGAATGCTGGGTGCATCGCAAGGGGGCAACCCGTGCGTTCCCAGCCGGACACCATGCGCTGAAGGACACGTTGTTCTACGAGACCGGTCACCCTATTCTGCTGCCGGGCAATCCCGCTGCCGGATCGTGTGTGATGGTAGCCAATGACGGTGCCGCGTTGAGTTGTTACAGCGTGAACCATGGCGCGGGCCGGGCCAAGGGACGCAAGGCGGCCATTCGCGAACTGGATCAGAAAACCGTGGACGCCGAATTCGTCGCCCATGATATCCTGACCAACTGCCGCCAGTATCCAAAGGATGAGGCGCCTGCCGCGTACAAGGATTTCAACGAAGTGTTGAACTCAGTCAAACTGGCCAACCTGGCCAGTGAAGTGGCACGGCTGAAAGCGCGCTTTGTCATCAAAGACTCGGATGAAAGCCTGAAAGGCGCGGCATAAAGCCAGGCTAATGCGCGATTACAGGCGGTTCTTCGCCGAAGCGTTCCGCGCCGCGCCAGGGATCAACCCGGATGGCGTTTTTCTCCAAGGGGGTACCTTGGGCATGACGACGCCACAGCCAGGCGGCAACGACGGCGTTGCGTGCCTTCACTACCGCAACTTTATCTTTTTCGGCCAATTCAGGGAATGAATTCAGGTGATCCGCTGGATGCGACAGGTCTGAATTGTCGAGTTCGGTATCATCCACCGGTTCCCCCAATTCATCGTATTCCGGCGGTGGCGGCGGGACCGGCTTGAGGGCGCTGATCAGAAAGTATGCGAATTTATCCGCCTGCCAGTTTAGGGCAGTGTTGATATCGGACGGAAGCCGATTCCGTAACGTTTCGACATCGGTCGGAAGCTTGGCCACCGGCACGACCTGCTCGCAATCCACCCAGAAGCCCAGCTCCTGATAGATGCTTTCCGTCGCCTGAAGTGCCGCGAAGGCATCCTCGACGAGTTGCGGCCATTGGATGGGGGTGGCACCTGCTTCGGCAAGCAGGTCGGACAACACCGGGGCAGAAACCATTTTTTCAACGGTGGGCGGGCCGGCCAACTCATTGGTATAAGCGCGAATGATGGCCGCCTCAAACCAGGTTCGCGCCTCCGTTTCGCTCGTGTCATACACAATAGTGTTGAGGCACCAATCGCGGAGCGATCCGCTCTGCGGGTCAAACTGGCTGATACACACGGTGAGGAGTGATGCGTTCATAGTTCAAGCTAAGTCAGAGTTGGCAGGGTGTCAAATCCATCACGTGTTGCCAAAACCACGCGGTAATCATTGGTTGTATCCTTCATGGCGGCTGGGCTATCTGGGTTGTTCCAACAGAGCAGTCGCGTGTTGCAACGCGGCTTTGCCGCCGCCCAGCATTCGGGCCAGCTCCTCGGCGCGCCGGGCCGGTTCCAATTGCTGGATGAGGGAGAGCGTCCGCCCGTCTTTCACCTGCTTGTCCACCACGTAATGCGCGTCCGCCGCCGCCGCCACCGGCGCAAGGTGGGTAATGCACAACACCTGGCGCTGGCGCGCGATCTGGCCCATCTTATCGCCCACCGCATGGGCGGTCTCGCCCCCGATATTGGCGTCCACTTCATCAAAAATCAGCACGGGAATCTCGTCCTCGGCCGCCAAAACGGTCTTCAACGCCAGCATCACCCGCGCCATTTCGCCCGAGGAGGCAATCGCGCGCAGCGCCCGCGGCGGCTCCCCTGGATTGGGTGCGAATTGGAATTCCACCGTATCAAAACCGCTGAGCGACGGCAGGGTGCCGTCTGCGGCCAGAGCGTTCTGGGTCGTCAGCGCGACGTCAAACCGACTTTGCTTGAAACCGAGTTCGGTTAGTTGCTTTTCCACGGCTTTGGCGAGCGGCGGGATCAATTTGCGGCGGCGGGCAGTGAGGTTGTCACCCGCTTTGCGCAAGGTGGCCCAATTACTTTCCAGTTCGGCTTGCAGCCGGGCCAGTTCGGCATCGCGACTCTCCAGACTCTGGAGCTTGGCGGCGGACGCCTCACCAAACGCGATGACATCGGCGAGGGTGCCGCCATATTTTCGTTTCAACGAGTGCAGCACGTTCACCCGCTCCTCGACCTCGCGGAGCCGGTCGGGGTCCAGGTCCAGCTTGTCCGCATAATGACTGAGTTCGGTGTGCAAATCGCGCAGCGCCTCGGCCAGCGGCGCGTGCGCCTCGGCCAGCGGCACAACCCCGGAATCCAGCCGCTGCAAATCCTGCAACAGCCGGCCCAGCGCCCCCATCTGGGTGAGCAGCGCGGGTTCGTTGTCCGCGAGGAGATTCTGGGCGCTTTGGCTGAGTTCCAGCAGCCGCGCGGCGTTGCTGGCGCGGCGGTACTCGGCTTCCACGACGGCCTCTTCATCCGGCTGCAGCCGGGCATTGCGGATTTCCTGAACCTGGAAGCGCAGCAAGTCCAGTTGTTGCGCGTAAGTCCGCTCATCCACAATCAGCGCGGCCTTGCTGGCCACCAGCACCTGGCGCTGCCGCAGCAAGCCGGCAAACGCATCGCACTGGGGTTCCAGTTTTCCGAACGCATCCAGGATGGCGAGTTGACGCGCGGCATGCAGCAGGGATTGGTGGTCGTGCGGGCCGTGCATGTCCACCAGCCATTCGCCCAGCGCCGCCAGGGTGTTGAGGGTGGCCGGGGAACCGTTGACAAACTGCCGGTTGGCGCCGGCGGCGGTAAAGGCGCGCTTGAGGAAAAGCTGTCCATCCGCGCAAGGTTCCAGCCCATTTTCCTCCAGGAAACTTTTCAGCGGCGCGCGCAAGCGCCCCACCTCAAACACGGCCTCCACCGAACATCCATCGCAGCCGGCGCGAATCAGGGAACGGTCAGCCCGCTCGCCCAGCACCAGGTTGAGCGCGCCAATGATGATGGATTTGCCCGCGCCGGTCTCACCCGTAATGGCGTTGAAGCCGGGTTGCAGTTCGACCGTCAGGTCTTCCACCAAGGCCAAGTTTCGTATGCGCAACGTCGTCAGCATGACACAATGCTACCGCGCAAACTTTGGCCGTTGGCCGGCGTTTGCGCAAGCACGAAAGCCCTTGCCCAAAGCTAATAAGCCAGCAACCGATAGAACCGATATGGGCCCGAAGCTGGGATATTTGAGAACGTGGTCGTGGCGGCCCCGTTGGTTATAAAAATCGAAGGCAGCCAGACCTTCAGATCAGAAGAAACCTGCACTTGGAATACTTGGCCGGGATCGCCAGTAACAGTGGATTGAAAGAAATTTCCGGGCACCTTCAGGGAATTGCTTAGACGGATGATGGTCAGGGATCGTTGCGGCAGATAGGAAACGCTGACCAGCCGGTTGGTCAAACCCTGAATGACAGTCATGGCCGTGGAGGAGTTGTTGGTATTAAGCACATTGAACCGGAGATCCGTGTACCCAAGGTTCGTCAACGTGGCCAGGCTGTCTATGTTTGCCAGGCTGTTGGAGCTTAGATAAAGCCAGCGCAAAGCGGCCATTCCGGAAAGACTGCGAAGGTCGCTGATGGAATTCCCGTCCAAAACCAGGCTCTGCAAATTGGTCAGTCCCGCCAACGGTGAGAGGTCCGAGATCGCATTGTTTGCCAGCCCAAGACTATACATCTGCCGCAAGGGAGCAAGGAAGGCAAGGTTGGTGATGTGGTCGTCGTTGGCGTAAAAACTGCTCAGGTTGGTCAGTTGGGAAACGGGTACGAAATTTTGAATGTGCGTATTGCCCACTCCAAGGCTGTAGAGCGTCAGGTTGTTCGTGAGCGGAGCGAGGTCGGTGAGCGGAGTTTGATTCAGGGTGAGAATGTTGAGAATCGTCATGTTCGACGTGAAATCCAGCCGGGTGATCGGCGTGCCATCCAAATACAGGTAGGAGAGGTGGGGGAAGTTGGCGAGCAAGTCGGCGTTGGTGAACGGATTATTTTGCAAGCTCAACACTTCAAGATCCAGTCCAACCATCGGCGCTAGGTTGTCAATGTGATTATCGCTCAGATCCAGAAAAAGCACCTGCGGCAAATTCGTGAGACAGGAGATGTCCCGGAGGCTGTTTGCGGGGGCGTCCAGCTCATACAACGCGGGAAGCTTGAGATTTGCCGGGAAGTTGGAAATTGCATTGTATCCTACGTTCAACCGCGTGAGCAGGGTCAGATTGGTGACGCTGGCGAGATCGGTGATCATGTCGTTGTACAATTCCAGATCGAGCAACTGAGGCAAGGGAGCGAGAAAACTCAGGTCGGGGAGCGGGTAATTATCAACGACAAGACTGGTGAGCTTGGTCAGGGCTCCCAGACGATTGGGGTTCAGCAGCGGCGTATTCCCGTTGACACCTGAGATTCGCAAGATGGTCAAATTGACGGCATACTGAATGCCCTCCAAGTCCAGCGCGGGATCGCCCCAATTGGCGTTCACATCCAGATTCGTGAGCGTGGCCATATCAACGGGTGAAATGTCTCCGGAGGATTTGCCCAGGCTTTGGCGAATGGCACTCTCCAGGCTGGCATTGGGAAAGTTCACCACGGTGACCACTTGAAGGCGAGCCTCATCGCTATAAACGCGCCCCCCGAATTCATCGGTCACCACCGCATAGTATCCCCCCGCATCCCCAACGAGTGTGTTGGAGATGGTGAGCAGGCTGTTGGTAGCCCCAGCCACACGGGCATCGTTGGTTAGACGGACGTCATTGAGATACCATTGATAATACAAGACCGGCGGAACATTGGTGGTGCTGGCCAAGACCTGAAAGGCCGTGTTCCCGCCAAGGCCCACGCCCGCATCAAACGGTTGCCGGGTGATAATCGGGCACAGATTCTGCGGGAGAAACGTCACGTTCACACTGCGCTGGCTAAGCGACTGGATGATATTGGTGGCGATTGAGCCCGGACTAAGGTCAAGGTCATTACCGCTGACATCCACTTGGTAGAGATTGCTGATCGTGAGCAAGGTGGAGATGTTCGCCAGTTGATTGCCCTGGAGATTCAGATAAGCAAGATTGGCTTTATTGGTTAACGGGCCCAGACGAAAAATCCGGTTTCCGGACAGGCTAAGGTTGTTCAAAAGGGTAAGTGAACTCAGGGGGGCCAGGTTCGTGATCAAGTTGTAATTGGCGCTGAGATTGTAAAGATTCGTCAATCCACTGATCGGAGTAAGATCGAACACCTGATTATTGTCAAAGGTCAGATCGTTCAAGTTCGGCAATATTGCCAGCGGAGCCAGATTGGATAGTTGGTTGACGCCCAGGTTCAAAGTAGAGAGGTTGCTCAAAGCGGCCAGCGGTGGGAGGATGCCAATGGCGTTGCCGTGAGCGTCGAGGAATGTCAACGCCACACAATTGGTCAGCGGGGAAAGATCCGATACGACATTATCGTTGAGCGTGAGAGACTGAAGATTCTTTAGCGCCGCAATGGGAGCGAGGTTGGTAATCGCGTTGCGTTGCAGATCAAGCAAGGTCATGGCCGTGAGATTGGTCAGCGGCGAAAGGTCCGCTAACGTATTATTATAGCCAAGGTCCAATTCTCGCAAACGGGTCAGGCCTGACAAAAAGGTGATATTGGAAATTACATCACCGCTAAGACCGAGGGCCGCGAGTTGGGTCATGGCGGACAGCGTCGTGATATTGGTCGCTGGATTCCCACGAAGATACAGACTGGTCAAGTTGGTCAGCGCCAAAACCGGAGTTACATCGCCAATATCATTATAACTGGCATTGAACCATTGCAGGTGAGGCATGGTGGCAGCAAATTCCATATTGAGAAGCCCGTTGAAGCTAATGTCCAGATTTGTCATGTGTACCAGCGTGCCCAAGGGCGTGGGGTCGGTGAACGAGTTCACGAGCAGTCCCACCCATTGCAAATTGGTCATACCGGTCAGCGGAGTGATGTCCGCGATCTGATCCCAGTATATAAAGGCCCGCCAAAGCTTGTGCAAATTCGTGATGAACGCAAGGTCGGTGTGCGGATTGAACGCCAGCGAGAGTTGGGTCAGGTTGGTGAGCCCGGCGATACCCGAGTAATTGGTAATGGTATTGCCGTTTAAATCGAGCAGGTCCAGATTCCGGGCGTTTTCCAAGCCAGTGGTATCGCCAATCCCCAGGTTACTGCCGTTCAGGTTGGTCAAAGTCAGCATCTGCGCGGCAGTAATCGGCCCGACCGGAATCCCAAGCTGATTCCGCACTGCGCTTTCCATGTTCGGGTCGGGGAACGTGACCGTTTGGGCGTTTACCGCCGACGGTTGCAATAGCACAATGCCAGCGACAACCAATCCGGCCATGGCACTGAATAGTCGGAATGTTAAATTACATATGCTTATTTTTATACTTAGCATGGCTTATTTTATAACCCACGTCCACAGGCCTGTCGAGTGTTTTTTGTGTGACAAGTTATAACCTCCTGACGGTCAGTGAAAACCGGAAGAACCACCCTGACTGCCGTAAGCCGCCGTTATTCCGCGCTCAGCGAAACAGGATGTGCAGCAGAAAGAGAAATCCCAGGATATAGCCCAGCGGGGTGATTTCGCGACCGCGTCCCGTGCCGATCGCCATGCAGACATAGACCAGGAAACCGATGGCCAGCCCCTCGCTGATGCTAAAGGTCAGCGGCATCAGGATCATAGTCAGGACTGCCGGGGCGGCCTTGGCGAAATCCGTGAGGGCCAGGCGAGTGACGCCTTGCATCATGAAAATGCCCACCATTACCAGCGCCGGTGCGGTGGCCACCGCCGGGATCATCTTGATGAGCGGATGGAAAAACAGGGCCAGCAGGAAGCAAACAGCCACGACCAGCGACGTCATGCCAGTGCGGCCACCTTCTTCCACTCCGGCGGCAGACTCGATGTAGCTCGTGACAGTGGAAGTGCCCAGGCAGGCTCCGACCATGGCCGCCGAGGCATCCGCCGTCAGCGCGCGCCCCACTTTGGGTAACTGCCCATGCGCATCAAGCAGGTTGGCACGGGCCGAGACGCCAATCAGCGTGCCCATGTTGTCAAACAGATCCACAAACAGCAGCGCGAACACCAGTGGCAGCGTCACCCGCAGATTATCGAATACGTAACCCACATCCAGTTTCATGAACGTGGGCGCGAGCGAGGCGGGCCAATCCACCAGTTTGGCGGGCAGTTGGGTCAAGGCTCCCTTGCCATCTGCCGCAGGCACCAGCAGGCCGACCAGAGTCAGGGCGATGATGGACAGGATCATCGCGCCACGCACCTTTCGCCAGATCAGGATGGCGGCGAGCAAAATGCCGGACAAAACCAACAGCGCGGAAGGGGAGCCCAGATTGCCCGCCGTCACAAAGGTGACGGGATGACTGGCGATGATGCCGCCGTTTTTCAGCCCGATGAAGAGAATGAACAGCCCGATGCCGCTCGAAATGGCGATCTTCATCTCCATCGGCATCGCCTCCATAATTTGGCGGCGGATGCCGGTCAACGACAGGACTAGAAAAATCGCCCCGCTGCAAAACACCATGCCCAGTGCGGCGGGCCATGGGATTTTCATGCCGATGCAAATGGTGTAGGTGAAAAAGGCATTCATGCCCATGCCGGGCGCGAGGGCGATGGGGTAATTCGTGGCAAGTGCCATGACGATGGTCATCAACGCCGAGGCCAGCGCGGTGGCGGTCAGCACCGCCCCGAAATCCATGCCCCCGGCGGAGAGGATGGCCGGATTGACGGCCAGGATGTACGACATGGCCGCAAACGTGGTCAGGCCGGCGGTAATCTCACGGCGTACCGTGGATTGGTGTGCGCTGATTTTGAAGAAGTGATCAAACATTTGGGCGAACGAACGTGGCAGGATATTTGAAAGGGTGGGCGTTAGTCGCTAAAAGTACGGTGCCATCATCACTTTTTGGGAGACGGTAAAAGTTGGTTCAGCAGCGCCCGAATGTCAACGGAGTTCTTTTTAGTTTTGTCAGCTAAAGCAGCGGCTAGGCCGGCAGTGAAGGCAGACGAAGTGGAAGTGCCGGTCATGATAAAGGACTGTCCCCCGTAGCTGACAATGACGCTGGGGGGGCCCACCAACGAGACGTTTCCGCCATAGTTGGCAAAGGTGGCGATGTTGCCATTTTTGTCGCCAGCAGTGATGGCCAACACTTCCGGATACGCGGCGGGATAACTGGGAGTCGGGTTGCCATCGTTGCCGGCGGCGGCAATTACCAGAATGCCCTTGTTATAGGCTTGTGTGATCACAGAGTGCAACAAAGCGTTATCTCCGTTGCCCGCCAAGCTGAGATTGATGACGTTGGCTCCGCTGTTAATCGCTTGCTCAATCCCCATGGCCACATCAAAAGTGGTCGTACTGACATTGTTGCCATACACGTCCACCGGCAGAATCCGCACACTGGAAGATCCCGATTTATAAATGGCGTTCATCCCTTGCAGGATGGCGCTCTCCATGCCGGTACCATGAGTAGGTTCCGTGCCGTTAGGGTTGGCATCGCCCGCCACGGAAATACTGGGCAATAGAAAGGCATCGGTGGGAGCTTTGGTGCGCTGCACCGTGGTATCTATTAACCCCACCACCACGCCACTTCCCGAGCCAAGCGGTTTGGCGGTAAGCTGAATATCAGGCGTGGAACCGGCCATTGAAGAGTCAAAACCGCGCGGGCGATCCATATAATAATTGGAATCCAAACTGGTCACAGCCGCATTGCCTTGCAGCGCACTGCGTGCGGCGTTGGCGGCGCTTTCCGAATCAAACTTCAACCGGTATGCGTTTTTCCCATCCATGCGTCCGATGATTTTTGCGCCCAAGCTTTTCGCCAGAGCCTCGGCATCCGTACCGGGTTTCAGCCTGACCACCAATTCATCCGGGATCGGCTTGGCCGTCTTATCCACTTCCGGCGCAACCTGCTGGGTGGCATCGCGCACGGAATTTTTGAACACATACAGTTTATAGGGCTCATCCTTGTGTGAAGGCGGGGTGAGGGCAAAACTCAGGTTGCCGAACATGCGCCGCATGGCTTCGCCCACCGGTTGCTGTTTGAACTTGGCGGAAACCGGCAGGGAGGCAGTGGGGTCCATGAACACCAACCAGCCCGTGACGCGCGCAAATTTGCTGAGAAACACCGGCAACGGCGCCTCGTGGATTTCAGCCGTCAACGCCATGCGTTGGCGATCCCACGAAAGGCTATTCGTAGGCGCAGCGGCGGCGGCAGACAACAGCCCGCACAGCAGCAACATCCCGCCCATCCATCTCAACGCGATCCATGGCCTATTCATAAGTACACTCTATACCATATTGGACACCGCCGCGACAAGAACGTTGCGTAAAAGCGTGATTTAGGAATACATCTCACGAAGGATACTCCGATAAGTTGTTATTCGATCGGCTGTCCTTTTCGCGTGTCGTTTTCGCGTTGCCTCCGCGCTGCATTAACGCGACCAGCGGACAGGACGCCACGAACAACAACGGCCAGCCCGTGAGCGGCAAGGTGACCCTCGGCGAACGCGACGCATTGTTCCTACTGCGGGAATAAAATAACCGGGCTGGGTTTCCCCAGCCCGGTGTATACTTCAGCTTTCCAGCTTAAATCACATCATCTTCAACAGCGTGTCCGCCATCTCGGATGGGGTCACTGCCACTCCAATGCCAGCGTCCTTGAAGGCTTCGATTTTCGCTGTCGCTGTGCCTTTGCCGCCGCTGATGATGGCACCGGCATGGCCCATGCGGCGTCCCGGAGGGGCCGTGGCACCGGCGATGAAACCCGCCACCGGCTTCTTGCAATTGGCCTTGATCCAGGCAGCGGCTTCCTCTTCCGCGCTGCCACCGATTTCGCCAATCATAATGATGCCGTGCGTTTCCGGATCGGCGGCAAACATCTTGATGATGTCGAGGTGCGAGGTGCCGTTGACCGGGTCGCCGCCAATGCCCACGCAGGTGGACTGGCCAACCCCGCGACAGGTGAGTTGCCATACGGCTTCATAGGTCAGAGTGCCGCTGCGGGAAACCACCCCAATGTTGCCTTTCTTATGGATGTAGCCGGGAGAAATGCCGATGCGGCAGCCGCCGGTCGAATCTTTGCCTTCGCCTGGGGTTACCACCCCGGGACAATTGGGCCCGATGAGGCGGGTCTTTTTGCCCTGCATCGCCGCTTTGACTTTCACCATGTCCGCAATGGGGATGCCTTCGGTGATGCACACCACCAAGTCCAGTTTCGATTCCACTGCTTCCAGAATTGCATCGGCTGCGAACGGCGGCGGTACAAAAACGGCGGATACTTTCGCGCCGGTGGCCTTGGAGGCTTCAGCCACGGTGTCAAAGATGGGAACTTTGTTGTCGAACAACTGCCCGCCTTTGCCGGGGGTCACGCCTGCGGCGACTTGCGTGCCGTAGGCGAGGCTCAATTGTGCATGACGCGCGCCAAAGCTGCCCGTGATGCCCTGAATGATGATTTTCGTATCGGGTTGAATCAGAATGGACATATAAAATCTCAGTTAAAGGTTATGAGTTCAGTTATTTCGCGACGGCTTGCACCACTTTTTGGGCGGCATCCGCCATGGTGGTTCCTGAGATGATGGTCAGGCCCGATTCAGCGAGTGTTTTGCGGCCCAGTTCCACGTTGTTGCCCTCCAGGCGAACAACCAATGGCAGGGGCAGCCCGGTTTCCTTGACGGCGGCGACGATGCCTTGGGCAATTGTGTTGCAATCCATGATGCCGCCGAAGATGTTGACGAGGATGGCCTTGACCTTCGGATCACTCAGGATGATCTTGAACGCGGCCATCACTTGTTCCTTGCTCGCGCCACCCCCAACGTCCAGGAAATTGGCCGGCATACCGCCATAATGCTGGATAATATCCATGGTGGCCATCGCCAACCCGGCTCCGTTCACCATGCAAGCAATGCTGCCGTCCAGCTTGATGTAATTCAGGTTGTACTTGCTGGCTTCGGTTTCCAGCGGTGATTCCTCCGCCAAGTCGCGCATCGCCATGATGTCTTTGTGGCGGTACAGGGCATTGTCGTCCAAACCGATTTTACCATCCAGGCAGACCAGCGTTTCCTTGCCATCGGGCAGTTCCACGATGCAAAGCGGGTTAATTTCCACCATGGAGGCGTCGCATTCCAGCCAGGTTTTGTACACGCCCGCGATGACCTTGGCGCCGGAGGCGATCAAGTCCCCCTTGAGCCCGAGTTTCACCGCGATCTTGCGCGCTTGGTGCGGCCATAGCCCCACCTGCGGGTCCACATGTTCCTTCAGAATCTTGCGGGGATGTTTGGCGGCGACTTCCTCGATGTCCATACCGCCCTCCGTGCTGGCCATGATCAGCGGCAGCGATTTGGCGCGGTCGAGCAGCACTGAAAGGTACAGCTCTTTTTTAATTTTGGCGGCGCTTTCCACCAGTACGGTGCTGACCAGGCGGCCTTCCGGACCGGACTGTTTGGTTACCAGCACGTTACCGAGCATGGCGGCGGCCATTTGCTGCGCTTGCTCGGCGGATTGGCAGACTTTTACGCCACCCTGGAACCCGTTCGTGAACGTTCCTTTTCCGCGCCCTCCGGCGTGGATTTGGGATTTGACCACCACGGCCTTGAAACCGGCGGCGAATAATTTATCCGCGGCGGCCCGAGCTTGTTCGGGGGTTTTACACGCCTCGCCGACCGGCACGGCTGCGCCGCCCTGGGCAAGTAACTGTTTGGCTTGATATTCGTGAATATTCATGAAGACAGACTGTTTTAGTTTTAGGTTTAATGATTCAGCAGAAATCCGGCTGGCAACGTGATGGTACACCCCAAGTCCCGCCGCGCCTGGTTGTGCGCGCGGCACCGACGGCCTATGCTCGTTGCCGGGCTGGCCGTCATCCCATTCCACCATGTGTCATCAAGGACCATTTGAACTCGTTTCACACCTGACGAATGATATTTTCGTCGCGACCATCTTGAAAGGAAGTCCGTCAGGCGTCAACGGTTTTTATAAAGGTGGCTAATTTTGCACATTTTATGGCCATTCCGCTTAAGATAACGTTAAAGAAATCGCACTTTAAGTAAAACGTATTCATCGCGATCACCACTCAGGAATGTTATTTCTGTGGTGCGAACGGCAATTCCCCTTGGACAACCCCGACCGCGCGTAGCAAATAATACACTGCAATGGCTTCCAAGGCCACGAATGACACAAAACTCAACGTGACCAGCCACCAACTCAGACATGACAATAGCCGTTTTTTCATCACCAAAAACTACTATGGGTAAGAATGGTCTGTTTTAATTAAACGGCAAGTCTCTTTTTGACGACCCATTGATTATCAATCTTTTCTACGGTTAACTTCGGCGGCTGGCATGAAACATTGAATCCGCTCCCGGTCGCCATGCCGCGCAAATCAAGCGTCCACTTTCCACTTTCTGCTTTCTGCTTTGGTCATGTCCGCTGTTTGTTTGCCACATCCAAGCCCCACCGGCGGGCGTATCCCATCAGGTCGCGGTCGCTATGGAGGCTCAATTTTTCCCGGAGATTTTTCCGGTGCATGGCGACGGTGGCGGGGGTGATTTCCATGGTTTGGCCAATGGTTTCATCATCCCAGCCTTTGAACATGTGCTTAATCACTTCCTGTTCCCGTGCGCTTAATATTTTTTGAAAGGCATCGGGGCGGGATAACCACTCCTCCTTCACCTTCATGAACCCGGGACTGAAATAGGTGCCGCCTTGGCTCACGGTTTGCATGGTCTGCAACAGTTCCGGGGGGGATTGTGTCTTTTCAATATAGCCATGGACGCCGCTTCGGATGACCCGCCAAACGGTGTGCGGGTCCACCAGTCCGGACATGACCAGCAGCCGGGTCTGCGGCAATTGCTCCAGCAGGGTGAGCGCCAGTTGCAGCCCGTCCAGTTTGGGCAATTCGATGTCCAGCAGCACCAGGTGAGGTTGCAGGCGCAGGCACAGTTGCAGTCCCGCTTCCCCATCCGCGGCGCAACCCACCAGCCTGAAATCGGGTTGCAAGTTAATCCACTTCCCCATGAGTTCCGCCAGGATCTGATGATCCTCAATCAGCGCGACGGTAAACGGCTTGCTTGCCATGCCGGGAGGCTAGCCCGTCTGCGGCTTTAGGCAATCAAAAAGTGGCCGTAAAATTGGCGCCGGTGGGAGCCATCGCGAATGAGCAGCGCGGCGAAAATCGGCGCCGGTTGGGCGTCCCGGCTTCCGCCTTGGGTGCGCGATTCGCACCTGAGATCGAACGTTTTTCATCCGTCGTTCGCCGGGGCTCCGCTGGCCGCCTGGCGGCGGGACTCCCAACCCAAAGGCGCGCCCATTCGGAAAGGAACTCTTCTGCCGTGCCCGTTCGCCTGCCTGTGCCAGCTACCTTTTAAAAGGTAGTTTTAGCTATTGTTGTCTAATCCGATTTTTGGTTAGTTCAGCTTATGTGCAACCATAAACGATGATGATATCAAAAACCAATCAGACCTTTTGCCAGGCTGTCTGTGAGCGCTATCAATGCTCCGCAGAGAAGTATCCGCTGGTAGTCTGGCGGTTATGCCTGCCCCGGGGCAAACGCTGGCTGGGCCGGCTGGTTTTTCTAGTATCGCCAAATGTATTTTACGACGATTTTATTTTGATCCGCGATGTCAGCATGGATACCCGTCCGCAAGACATTGAACTCGAAGTTGAAAGTTTTCGCCGCACATATCGCTTCAGAGGGTTCTTTCGGCGCGACTTAAACCTGCGGCTTTCCACGCGCGCCCTCCTCCGCCTGGGTTGGGAATTGTTAGACCAAGAACATCAGCCGGCAGCCAATGATCTCGAAACGGAATTCGTACACAAGCCTTCGCCAGACGTCCCGGTCGCCTTTCCGTCCCGCAACCGGTCCAACACCACGGGCTAGCGCGGCATCGGGGATCGCTGTCCCAATTCCGCACTCCCTTGTGGGTGCCTCGCTGGGCTGGGCGTCCCGCCTTCAGGCGGTCAGGGGGGCCGGTGAGCAACGGCGAAAACCGCCATCTCCGTTGCGAATCCCCCTCCCAGCCGGTACCCGCGTTCGCCGTGCCACTACCTTTTAAAGGGTAGTTTCCGCATTTGTGATCCTCCAATCAGGTGTGGCATCCTGATGTGGTTAGTAGCGAATTGTCGTCGTATTGTATGATCGCCACACAAAACCAGATGCTGATCGTGGATGTTCCCCCGGTATTCCAGGGGAGTGTGCGGCGATTAAAACGATGGCGACATCATGTCGCGTGCGCCAGAAACTCCAACTTGCAGGTGCCCCATGTTTGAGCACGTCATTTTGGTCGCAAATATCACGCTGCTTGGTTTCGGGGCGTATTTGCTAACCGATCTCGCACGCCCTTGGCTGGTTCCCCAAAAATTCCGCCCCGGTTTGCGCTGCCTCAGTTACGCCGTCATGGCCGTGGTCACCCTCATTTTCAGCCCTTCGGTGCAGTCCGGAGTGACGATTGATGCGGGGGGGACCATTATTGCCGTTGCCACCCTGCTGGGGGGATTCAAATGTGGGGCCGTCACCAGTGCGGCATCCCTTGTGATGCACGCGTTGCTGGGTGGCGTCGGCGCGCCGGCGGGCGGACTGGGTACGATTTGTGATTACTTCGCCTCCGCTGGGTTGCTATGCGTTTTGCGGCGGTGGCAGCCGGACTGGATTCGTCACCTGCTGGGGTTGCTCTTGGCCGGGCTGGCCGTCGGTCTGAGCGAAGCCCTGTCCCTCCTGCTCGTCCGGCCACTGGAGCACGGCCTGGCGCTATTCTTGCGTTATGGGTTGGAACTGTTTTTCTGTCAGGTGGCCTGTGCCGTCGTGTTGGGGGGGCTGATTCTGCTTTATGAGGGGCGGCGTCCGGCCATTCGTCAATACCATGCCGCCCTCGACACCACCATGGATGGCTTCCTCTGGGTTAGCCGGGCGGAATATATCCTGGAGGTGAATCACACGCTTTGCACCCTGACTGGATACCCGGAAGCGGATCTGCTTGGCCTGCCCCTCGCCCGCCTGCAGGCCGATCCCGCCGCCGCGGACGTTCACATCAGCATGGCTGCCCGGCTCAGGCAGCACAGCCCCCTTTGGTTTGAATCCCGGTGGCGGCGCAAGGATGGGTCCCTCCTGAACGTGGAATTAAGTTTGGCGCTGGCGGGTGACAATGGCGAATTTCACCTCTTTGTGCGCGACATCACCGAGCGCAAGCGCGTGGAAAATGCACTCCGGGATAGTGAGTCCCGCGCGAACGAAAAGGCCGACTTGCTCAAGGCGATCATGGAAAGCCCACAGGGAATCATCGTCTTTTCCCTGGATCGTGACTATCGCTATACCGAGTTCACTCTCGGACACCAGCAGACGATCAACAAAATCTGGGGGGTGGAGATTAAGATTGGGATGAACATGCTGGAGGTCATTGGCACGCCGGAGGATCGCGCCCGGGCCAAAGTCAATTTTGATCGTGTCCTGCACGGGGAGCACTTGTTGGTCGTGGAAGAATACGGCGATCAATCCTTGCAGCGTGAGTGGTATGAAAACCGGTACGATCCCATTCTTGACAGCACCGGTGCGATTTCGGGTTTAACTGTATTCGTCACCAATATCACCGCGCGCAAACTGGCGGAAGCCGCCTTACAGGAAAGTGAGGCCCATTTTCGCGCCTTGGCCGATTCGGGGCAGGCGTTGGTTTGGGCCGCTGGCCTTGACAAAAAATGCCATTATTTCAACCGGCCCTGGCTGGAATTTACTGGTCGCACGCTGGAACAGGAATGGGGCGATGGCTGGGCGAAAGGCGTGCATCCGGACGATTTACCGAACTGCCTGCGGACTTATGGCGAAGCCTTTGATCGGCGGGAGCGGTTCAGTATGGATTATCGTTTTCGCCGGTTTGATGGCGTGTATCGCTGGATTCATGACAACGGGACGCCGCACTACAACAGCCAGGGAGAATTTATCGGGTATATCGGGCATTGTCTGGACATTACTGATCTCAAACACGCCGAGGCGCTACTCCACCAGACCCTCAATCAAGTCCGCCATCTAAACGAGGTGCTGCTGGCAATCCGGGACATCGCCGGCCTGCTAAACCGGGAGCACGACCGGCAGAAAATTCTGGATGGCGTCTGCCGTAGTCTCTGCCACACCCGGGGGTACGTGATCGTTTGGATCGGCCAACCCGAGGAGGCCTCGGGGGAGATCAAACCCGTGGCGCACGCCGGCGCCAATTTCGAACTCCACGCGCCCATCCGCTGGGATGATAGCGCGCTGGGGCAAGGGCCGACGGGCATCGCCCTTCGGGAGCGCCGGCCGGTGGTGTTCGCGGATTTGGCCAACGACCCGCGTTTCGCGCCCTGGCGCGGTCCGGCAATGATGGCGGGAGCCGCCTCCATTACTTCTGTGCCGTTGCTTCACAAGGAACGCCTGTTTGGCGTACTGACCGTGAAGGCCGATCGGGTAAACGCCTTTGACACCCAGGAGGTGGACCTCCTGCTGGACCTGGCCGGCAAAGTGGCGCGGGCGTTAAAAGCGCTGGAGGATGAGTCGTCCCGGAAGGCCGGCGATGCCACGTTGGCGCGCTACCAACTGCTCTCGGATAACGCCAAGGACATCATCCTGTTTGTCCGCCCACCGGAGGGCCAGATTATCGAGGTCAACCGGGCCGCCTGCGAAGCCTACGGCTATGACCGGGCAGGACTATTGACCAAGACGATCTATGATTTGCGCCCGGCGGATGCAAAGACCAGGGTTGCCCAACAGATGGAGAACGCTCGCCGGGACGGAATGTTGTTTGAGACGGTCCATGTGCGCCAGGATGGCCGCCCGTTCCCGGTCGAGGTCAGTTCGCGCGCAACGCTGATTGACGGGGAGCCAATCCTGTTAAGTGTCATCCGCGACATTACCGAGCGGAAAAAAGCCGAGCAGGAATTGCGGACCCTCAACCAGCAATTGGAGCAGCGCGTAAGGGAGCGCACCGCCGAGGCGCTCAGCCTCTACCATAACGCCCCCTGCGGGTACCACTCCGTCGGCCCGGACGGAGTGATGCTGCAAATGAACGATACCGAGCTAAACTGGCTTGGGTACCGGCGGGAGGAGGTGGAGGGGCGCCTGCACTTCACCGAACTGCTGACCCCGCAGAGTGCCGCGCGATTCAACGAACGTTTTCTGCCGTTCGTCGAAACCGGCACGGTCAATCAGTATGAGTGGGAACTGCGCGGCAAGGACGGATCGTCCCTGGTGGTCCTGGTGGACACTGTGGCGGTGCGGGATGCCGACGGGCGTTTCCTCCGCAGCCGCTCCGCCGTGACGAATATCACCGAGCGCAAACGCATGGAAGTGACGCTGATGGAAGAGCGGCATCGGCTGGCTGGCATTATCGAAGGCACCAACGTGGGCACCTGGGAATGGAACGTCCAGACCGGTGAGACGATCTTCAATGAACGCTGGGCCAACATGATTGGCTACACGCTGGAAGAACTGGCTCCGGTCTCCATCGCCACGTGGATGAAATTTGCCCATCCCGACGATCTGCAAGCCAGTAGCGCCATGCTGGAGAATCATTTTAGCGGCAAATTGGACTATTATGAGTTCGAGGCACGAATGCGACACAAGGACGGTTCCTGGGTCTGGGTGCTTGACCGGGGCAAAGTGACCAGCTGGACGGAGACGGGCAAGCCGCTGCACATGCGGGGAACCCATCAGGATATCACTCAGCGAAAATGGTCCGAGCTGTTATTGCAGAATATTACCAGCCGTCTGTCGCTGGCCGCGCAAGCGGGCGGCGTGGGCATCTGGGACTACTATGTTGCCAATAACCAGTTGGTTTGGGATGACCAGATGTTTCGCCTTTACGGAATTACGCGCGATCAGTTCAGCGGTGTGTATGCGGCCTGGCAGGCGGGGGTTCACCCGGAAGACCGGCAGCGGGGCGATGAAGAAATCCAGCGCGCCTTGCGCGGTGAAAAGAATTTCGACACGGAGTTCCGCGTCGTTTGGCCGGACGGCAGCATTCATAATATCCGCGCCCTGGCCCAAGTGCAGCGGGATGCCGCTGGTCAGCCCGAGCATTTGATCGGCACGAATTGGGACATCACCGTGCAGAAGCAACTGGAGGCCAAACTCAAATCCAGCGAAGAGAACTTCCGCACGTTCTTTGAGACCATTGGCGACCTGATTGTGGTGGCGACGCCGGAGGGGCGCATCCAGTTCGTCAACCAGTCGCTCAAGCGCAAGTTGGGCTATGGCGAGGCGGACCTTGCCACCATGCACGTGCTGGACCTGCATCCGGCCGTGGTGCGGCCGGAAGCCAGGGAGATTTTCGCGGCCATGTTCCGGGGCGAGCGCGAATATTGCCCCCTGCCGATGGTCAAGCGGAACGGAACTCCCATTCCGGTGGAGACCCGTGTCTGGTTTGGCCGATGGAATGGCGAGCAGTGCATCTTCGGCGTCAGCAAAGACCTGAGCGCGGAGCAGGAAGCACAACAGCGGTTCGAGCGACTCTTCCGCAATAATCCCACCTTGATGGCGCTCTCCACCCTGCCGGATCGGCAGTTCAGCGACGTCAACGACGCCTTCCTGAATGCACTCGGATATTCCAAGGAGGAGATTATCGGTCGAACCGCAGGTGAACTCGGCATCTTCGTGGAGCCCGAGCGGCAGGCTGCGGCTGCCGATACGCTGTTGGCGAATCATCGCGTTGCCGATTTGGAATTGGAGGTCCGCTGCAAGGACGGGACCATTATTAGCGGGCTATTTTCCGGCGAAGTGATCACCAGCCAGGGGCAGCAATATTTCCTGACGGTGATGATTGACATTACCAAACGCAAGCGCCTGGAGCAGACGTTGCTGGCCAGCGAAACCAAGTTTCGCCGATTGGTTGAGATGGCCCCGCTGCCGCTGGCGCTGCTGGATGTGAATGGGCACACGCAGTTAATCAATGACCAGTTCACCCGGGTGTTGGGTTATACCCTGGCGGATCTTCCCACCCTCGAGGTGTGGTGGCCCAAAGCATATCCGGAGTCGGGTTACCGGCATCAGGTGCGGGAACAGTGGGTGGCGGCGGCCGCCCAAGCCATGCAGGGCACCGGATTAATGGCCTCCAAAGAACTCAACGTGACGTGCAAAGACGGCACGGTGCGCACCATGCTCATCACCGGATCAGTGATGAAGGACCATTTCCTGGTCGCCTTATTGGATGTCACCACGCTCAAGCGGGCCAACGATAAGCTGCGCAAGCTGTCCCTGGCCGTGGAGCATAGCCCTTCGATGATTCTGATCACCGATGTGCAGGGGCGCATTGAGTATGTGAACCCCGCCTGGAGCCAGACTACGGGCTACTGTTTGGAAGAAGTGCAGGGAAAGACTTCGCGGTTCCTTAAATCCGGGGTCCAGTCGGATGCATTTTACGCACATCTGTGGGCCGAGATCACCGCCGGCCGCATCTGGCGCGGCGAACTCTGCAATCGCCGGAAAGATGGCTCGCTGTATTGGGAAACCATCGCCATCGCGCCGGTGGTGGATGAGGCGGGCCGCACCACCCATTTTGTGGGCGTCAAAGAGGATTCCAGCCAGCGGAAACAGATGGAAAATGAATTGCGGTGGGCGAAGGAGACCGCCGATTCGGCCAACCGCGCCAAGAGCACGTTTCTGGCCAATATGTCCCATGAAATCCGCACGCCGATGAATGCCATCCTCGGCTTCACCCAGCTCCTAATGCGGGATGCGGAGTTATCCGGTCTCCAGCGGCAGCAATTGACCACCATCACCCGCAGCGGCGAACACTTGATGGATATCATCAGCGACATTCTGGAGATGGCCCGCATTGAATCCGTCCGGCTGATCCTCCATCCGTCCAACTTTGATTTGCACCTGCTGCTGGACGATTTGGAGCACCTGTTCCACCAGCGCTCCAGCGCCAAGCATCTCCACTTCAACGTGGAGCTTCAGATTGACGTGCCGCGTTGCGTCCAGACGGATGAAACCAAGCTGCGTCAGGTCCTTATCAACCTGCTCGGCAACGCCATGAAGTTCACCGCCCAGGGCGGCACGGTGATCCTGCGCGTGAGTTTTCAAGCGGACGCGGACGGATCGGAGTACCTGCACGCGGAAGTTGAGGACACCGGCGCGGGGATTGCCCCAGAGGATATTCCGCATGTGTTCGAGCCGTTTTTCCAGACCAATACGGGCAGACAGACCACCGGTGGCACAGGGCTGGGGTTGCCCATCAGCCGGGAGTTTATCCGGCTCATGGGTGGTGATATCCACGTCATCAGCCGGGTCGGGATGGGCTCCATGTTCAGTTTTAAGGTGCGGGTAACCCGGGCGGAGGAGACCGCTGTTCCAAACCCAACCACGCCCACCCGGCGCGTGTTGCGGCTGCTGCCGGAGTTGCCCGCCTGCCGTGTGCTGGTGGTGGATGACCAGCAGGAAAACCTCGATTTGCTGGTGCAGATGCTCGCCCCAACCGGTTTTGAAGTCCGGACCGAGAGACACGGCGCGGACGCGCTGGCGCAATGCCAGGCCTGGTTGCCCCACGTCGTGCTCCTGGATTCGTGCATGCCGGAGATGGACGGCTTTGAGGTTCTCCGCCAGATTCGCCTGGCGCACGGTAGGACCGTGAAAATCATTGAGCTGAGTGCTGATTTATTGTTGGAACAGCAGCGTCGCGCGGTGGCCGAGGGGGCGGATGTGTTCATGGGTAAACCGTTCAAGGAAGCCGACCTGTTGGAAACGATCAAGCAATTGACCAGCGTAGACTATATCTATGGCGACTCGCCTCCGACGCAAATAACGGCCTCGCCTCCGCCGCTGGCGGGCCTGCCCTTGGCTGAGGCGATTGGCGGTTTGCCACCCGCGCTCTTGGTTCAACTGCGCGACGCCACCGACTGCCTGGACCACGACGCAACGCTGGCCCTGGTGGAGCAGGTGACGATCCAGGATGCCACGCTTGGCCGCCAGCTTCACCAATTAACAAAACAGTTTGATTACGGTACGCTGCAAAAAATGTTATCTCCAGAAATACCAAAACAATGAATACTGACACCCCACCATTTTCCAATGCGACCATCATGGTCGTGGAGGACATTCCGGCCAATCTCAATCTGCTGACCAGTCTGCTCAAAAGCCGGGGCTATAAAGTACAGCCGGCGATCTCCGGTGAAGTGGCGCTTCAGGCCGCCCACCGCAGCCCGCCCGACCTCATCCTGCTCGATATCAATATGCCGCGGATAAGCGGTTACGAGGTGTGCAAGCGACTCAAGGCCGACGCGAACCTGAAGACCATCCCCGTCATTTTCATCAGCGCCCTCAACGAGACCTCGAACCTGATCGAGGGCTTCGCGCTGGGCGCGGTGGATTATGTGACCAAGCCGTTTGAGTTTTCGGAAGTGATGGTCCGCGTGCGCACCCATCTGGAACTCGTCCACCTGCGCCGGGAATTGGAACAGCAGAACGCGCGCTTGGAGGACCAAGTTGCGAAGCGTACCCGCGAACTGGCCGAGGCGCATGCCCGGCTGGCCATCCTGGACCGGGCCAAAAGCGATTTCCTCCACCTGATTTCCCACGAACTGCGCACCCCCCTGAACGGGGTTCTGGGCGTGACCGAAATGCTATTAGCCACCGCCAGCCAGGACGTGGAAAACCGGGAGTTTGCGGGCATGTACGAGGCCAGCCGGGATCGGTTGATGACCATGGTGGATGACTCCCTCCTGCTGACGCAGCTCGGCGTGGGAATGGCCGCCGATTCGCAGCAGGCATGCCGGCTGGAGACGCTGCTGATCAAGGCCCGGTCCGAAGCGGTTCGGTACGCCGATTCTCGTGGCGTTCAGCTCGCGCCAGCTCCGCTGGATTTAGGGTTGGTCCAAGGCGCGCCGACCTACCTGGTCCGGGCGCTGCGTTCTTTGCTGGAGACGGCGGTCAAATTCACCCAAGTCGGCAGCCTCGTGCGGCTCACAAAAGCCGACGCGTCGGAACCGGGCGGCCTGATCATCGAAACCGACGGCCTGGGCATCCCGCCCGAGATGCTGCCCCGCGTCTTCGATTTACTGGCCGTCGCTGAACCGATCACGCCCGGCGGCGATTTGGGCGTTGCCCTGCCGCTGGCCGAACGCATCATCAGCCTGTGCGGCGGCGCGGTGGTGGTCGAGAATCTGACGCCCCCAGGCGTCCGTTTCACGGTCCGTTTTAAAAAGCTCGAACCCAACAACGCGTAAACTTCCAATTTATGAATACTCAAACTCCTGAACCAACCGTCTCGCTGCTACTCGTGGATGATTCGTTGGCCAACCTCCAGGTGCTGGCGGGAATGCTCAAACAGCTCAGGTACCAAGTTCGCCTGGCGCCCTCGGGTGAACTGGCCTTGCGCAGCGCCCGACACTCCCCGCCGGATCTTATCCTGCTGGACATCAATATGCCGGACATGAACGGCTATGAGGTCTGCACACAGTTGAAGGCGGACGAAACCTTAAAGGCGATCCCGGTCATTTTCCTGAGCGCGCTGACCGAGACGCTGGACAAAGTCAAAGCCTTCAAGGTGGGCGGCGTTGACTACATCACGAAACCATTCCAGCTTGAGGAGGTAACGACGCGGGTCAAGACCCACCTTGCGCTGCGCGACCGGGAACGCCGCCTGCAGGCCAGTTATGCGCGGCTCCAGCAACTGGAGGAATTGCGGGATGACCTGGTTCACATGGTGGTGCATGATCTGCGCTCTCCGCTCTACGCGATGCGCATTTCCGGCTCGCTCCTGAACGATCTGCTCGGAACGGCCATGACGGACAACAAAGACATTCAAGAGATTCTGGAAGCGCTAACGGGTGCCACCAGCCGGATGGAGGATTTGGTGAACCAGGTGTTGGACATCAGCCGGCTGGATTCCGGAGAAATGCCCCTCTGCAAAAATTACGGCGACTTGGTTGTGATTGCGTGCTCTGCCATGAAGTCGGTGGCACCGCTGGCGGACAAGCGAAGTTTGATTCTGGAGCACCAAGACCCGTGCCCGGTATTCTGTGACCAGGGGATTATTTCCCGTGTGATCGTGAACCTGCTTTCGAACGCCATCAAGTTCACGCCCCCGGATGGCATCATGAGCCTTGAGATTTCCCATCGTGCCCGCGACGTCCGTTTTGCGGTTACCGACACTGGACCGGGCATCCCACCCGAATTCCAAAATAAAATCTTTGAAAAATACAACCAGGGAGAAATTAGACGAAGCGGCGTTGGCACCGGCTTGGGTTTGGCATTTTGTAAACTTGCCGTGGAGACGCATGGCGGTCGAATGGGTGTGATCAGCGCGCCGGGCAAAGGCAGCACCTTTTGGTTTACGTTGCCAGGGATCGCCCCCCCAAGACGCCGCCGCGCCTGCGATTAAGGACCTACATCTCATTGAGCAAGCAACGCCGTTGGCCAAGGCTTGGTAACGTGTAATCCATCCGAGACCTGCCGGCCAAGCCTTCGTGGCGGAACTGTTTTTGCCCGCCAAATCAAGACCGCCGCACCGCACGATAATTGGTGTTTTTTGAACCGTGGGCGTTGCCAACTCGACGTGTGTCACAACCAGCGCCGTGGGGATCGGCGGGAGACTCTTTATCCAGATGCCGTGGATCGGCACAGTTCTTTGGGAACGATTCAAACGACGGCCTCCTAAAAAACCGTGGTGCGATGGTCTGTTTATGAATGCCACCTCAATTATTCAAGCCTGCAAGGGGTCGCTATTATTCCAGTGAGTTTCAAGATGAGCTAAGGCGCGCAGGATTTTGGGCGGCTGGCAAGACGCGATCGAGCAACGAGGCCTGCCGCTCACGCGGCGGTGGCGCAGGTTTCCAAACCTGCTGTGTCGCCGACTTCCCAGTCGGCTTACCGTTAATTGCACAACCACTCTTCTTCAGTGTTCCAACCGGATGCTGCCGCTCTGGTCGGTCCCCAGGAACCAGCCAAAACCTTCCAGCGTTGTAAGTCCGTGAAGGTCCGTTACGCCGCCCAGGATGCCTTTGTAGGGGGTGGTGAGCTTCGCTGCCGGCAGCTTGAACACCCCGCTGAACATCCCGTTCGCCGCGTTGATCGTCAGCGTCACTTAGTCAACGTCCCGCCCATTGCCTTGGCCAGGTTATTGCTGATTTGGATCGGCACCTGCCACATCATATTCGTCGGCACATTGCCCCCCTCCACCCAGAGCATCCCGGACGCCCCATTCGTCCAACCCGGCGCCGTGCGGTTGCCCGCCGGCATATTGTACGGCGTCAAGGTGGCTTCCAGCACCCCGCCAAACCCCGCCCGATGCACGCCGGTACCACTCGCTGGCTTCTGCCAATACAACCGGTTCCCATCCCGCTCCGCATTCGTCGCATTCAACCACCCAAGCACCATCCCCTGGTTGCCGTACAGCGCCAGGTACACCGGCCAATACCCCGCTGCGTCCACCACCGCCGGGGTCACATTCAACACTGTGCCATCCCCCAGGTTGCCAGCCAGGCTGACCGTCCCCGCCGCGTTCACCACTACCGTGGCTGCCCCATAACCCGCCGGCATCGGCGGCGCGGCCGAGGCCAACACCAGTGTGTAGTTTGCCTTGGTGGCGCTGGTCGTTTTGCGATATGCCACCGCCGGCGCGATCCAGTCGCTCCCTTCACGTACTGTCCCGCGCACGGCCTGGGCCGCAAAGTCCACCTGCAACGCCACCACCACGGACGCGCGCCCCGCCAGATTCGTGCGCCGCACGCACCCAGATGCATCAAAGCCGTCCGTCAACGCCACCGTCAGCCCTTTGTACAACAGTTGCCCGGTGAAGGTGCCCTTATCCGTCACCGTCAGCTTGAGCTGGCCGGCGTTGGTGAAGTCGGGCGTCCCGTTCGTGGGCATAAACAAGCCGACATACTCGCCTTTGAAAGCCAACCACTGGTTCGTGACAAAGTTCGCCGTCAACACCAGGTTGGAAACCATGGTGACTTGGATGGCTGCCTGATTACTGGTCCAGAGGACCGGCCCCCCAACTCCAATCTGCGCCACCCAGTTCGACAGTAGCCAACCCTTGGCCGGGGTGGCTGCCAGTCGGGTGGAAATAACCTTGTCTATTTCATACAGCTTGCCATTCAAATCCGGCGCGATACTGCCATGGCTGGGGGGAAGAACCGTCAACCAGTCGCTGACCACGTATGTCACCTTCAGCATGTTAGTGGCGGACCAGTTTCCCGCCACATCGGCGGCACAGAGATTAATGGTGTTTGGGCCGCGCACCAGGTTGTTTACGGGCGCCACCCAGTTCGTGGTGCCCATGGCGGTTTGCCACGCACCATTGTTGACCTGGTAAAGCACATTCGCCAGCGGCCCCCCCGTATCTGTCACGCGCCCGCTGAGGTTCGTGGCCGCCGTGGTCACCTTGCTGTTGGCGGGTGGGGTGGTGACGGTCAGTGTGGGTTTCACCCCGTCCACCGTCAAAGTCGCCACGGCGCTGTTGGTGCTGCCCAAGGCATTGGAAACCAAGACCTGATACTTGCCGGCCTGCGCGGCCGTGATATTCCTGAGAATGTAAACCGCATTGCTGGCACCGGCCACTGGCTGTCCGTTCTTGGTCCACCGATAGCGGAGCGGTTCATTGCCGCTGGCTTGCACTTGGAATTGCGCGGTTTGCCCGGGGCGCACCAGCACGCTCGTTGGCGATTGGATGAGTTCCGGGCGGGCGGACAAGTTCCACAGCGCCGTCGGGCGTCCGGCCCACGCGCCGGGAACCACCGGCCAACCCGTTGTGCCGGCCAGATAATACACCGTGGCATTGCTGGCCCCATTGAATACGCCCAAACCAGCGCTGGGGGCATTCCCCTTGAAATAGACTCCGGTCAGGCTGGTGCAGTTATAGAACGCATAATCCCCAAGGTTGGTCACGCTGGCGGGCAGCGTGATGCGCGTCAGGTTGGTGCAGGAAAAAAACGCCTGAGGGCCGATCCCAATGACTGGCAACCCGATGAGGCTGTCCGGGATGGTTACCTCCCCGCCGGAACCGCTGTAACCGGTGATCATCCCATTGGCATCCACAGCCACCTCCGTATCCGCAGCGTCATACGCCGATTCCAATGCCAAATTGCCGGCCAGATCGTGTTCCAAATACGTCACCACGTTGGTGCCTGGCAGACGGCGCATCACCACGGCGAGACGCCCGGCGGCATCGTACTGATATTGGGTGGTCTCCAGTTCGGCGTGGGCCAAGCTTGCCAGCATAACCAGCGGCATAACCAGCGTCTGAAAGAGTGTTAATTGGCGTTTTAGCATGGCGTTCATATCAGTGAAAATTAGTGGTTTGGGATCGTTGTCGCCTGATTCATTTTTTCCGCTTTGGCAAGTCGGTCGGATATTTTCCCGTATCCTCCACCAGGATGAGGGGCCCGCAATCCCAAAGCGGTGCCACCGTGTCAAGCACCCCAGGATTTGGCACGCCAGCCGGCAGGGCGACAGGGATAACTAGTCTTCCGGGGTTTCCGGTCCAGGTTTGGGTTTGGATGTCCGTCCGAATAACAGCACTGATAGTGGGGATATAGCCGGTGTAATTATCCACCAGGAAATCCATCTGCACCGTCGGCGCCCACGTGGGCGTGTAGGTAATGATATTCATGGTATGGAAACCGGATAGCAGTTTCGCCTCTTGCACTTTCCACGTGCCGTAAGCACTGTAGTTTTTCAGCATGTTTTGCAAAATCGCCTGCCGCTTCCAGGATGCATCCACACAACCGGTGCCAAGGCGCTGCATAAAATCGCCTTTGCTCGTGGTCAAAGTGTGGAGGATGCGGGTCTCGCTGTTCCTCAATAAATCATGTTTAATCTGTTTGAGCGCGTTAATGACTTCCAGTGGGGAGTTCTGCAGACCGTCTGGGACCGGCATCGTGTCTCCCATGGCCGTCGCCTTTTTCCACTTGGTCCCCTGCTCGCCGCTTAGGTTCGACGCAAACTGGAGCGTCACAGATTCCACGGTGCTGGCCGTGCCTAAGCCGCCCCCCGGCGACAAACCACTGGGATCAATCAGGTTGGCCGGATCACCCGCCGCATAAGCGTAGAGGTTCATCCCCGCTGCCAACCCTGCCGGGTCCTCTGTCAAAAACGACCCCAATTCCGGATCGTAATAACGCGCCTTCATGTAATACAGCCCGTTTTCATCCGCCACCACTCCATGCAAGCCCACGTATTGGAACTCGTTGGATAAGGTGCCACTGGCAGCTCGCAACCGCCCATACGGCTCATAGGCATACGCTTGCACCAGCGTTTGGCGGTTGTCCGTAACGCCCTCCACATGCCCTTGCTGGTCCCCATGATAGACCAGGAGGTCACCGGACGCACTGAGGCTGTAGGCCAGTGAACCCGCGTAAACATAGTAGGTAGCCAGGCGGCCATTGTGATCCAGCTTACCGTAAGTCCGGGTGCCGTCATTCAAATAGCCTGTCGCAATCCCGTTCACGGTTTTACCCACCCGCACCCCCCGCCCGTCATAGGCATAGGTCACTTGCACGGTCCCATTACTGGTGGTGCGCAGCCGGTCCAAATCGTCGTAGGTGTAGCGGGTCAACACACCATTGGCGGTCTTGCTGGACAGGTTCCCTCGCAAGTCATAGGCGAACACATTGGTCACCTGGCCGCGCACCATGGTCAACAGCCGGTTCATCGCGTCATAGGTGAAACGCCGGGACTGTGTGGCCACCGCGTTCGTGATCCCGGACAAGTTGCGGGTGCGCTGGATCATTTGGCCGGCCGGGTTGTAACTGTAACCATAGCCTGCCAATAGCATGCCATCGGATCGCTCATGGCGCAGGCTGATGATCCGGTTGTTCAAATCGTAGGCATATCGCTGTGCAGTACCGTTGGGCATGGTCACCGCGGACACCCGATTCAATTGATCGTACGCATAACGGATCTGGCGACCATCCCAGTCCTGCACTCGGGTTAGCCGGCCCACCGTGTCGTACGCATACGTTACCGTGCGGTTTCCCGGATAGGTTACTGCGGCCAGGCGGCCTCCAGCCGTGTAGCCGTAAGTGAGGGGCCATCCTGAAGCGTCGGTGAAGGAGGTTCTTCGGCCTAGCAGATCATAGGTCATGGTGTTGGTCAGCGAACCCTGGCGCAATTGGATGAGGTTGCCTGCCGCGTCATAGGTGCGGGCAATGACAGTCCCATCCGGAAGGGTGCGGTTCACGAGACGCCCGTTGGCATCATAATCATAGCGACGTATTCGTCCATCACGCAGGGTCTGGCTTGCCAACCAACCCTGCTCATTGTACTGGAACCGTTCCACCGCCCACGTCGGGTCGGTGCGCTGGCTGGGCCGGTCCATGCCATCGTAGGCCACTATCCAGGAGTGCCCCAGCGGATCGGTTTGCTTGCGCACATTGCTGTTGGCGTCGTATTCATAGGTTGTCGCCGCGCCATCCGGTGCGATGGCATTGGTGACCCGCCCCATGACATCGTACGCATAACGCGTGGTGCGCCCCAGTTCGTCCGAGTCGGCGGTCACCCGGCCAGCCGGATCGTATTGGCGCGTTTGCCAGAAACCGTAAGGGTCCTGCAACCCGGTCAGCCGTCCCTCGGCATCCTTGCGGTAGCGCCAGACCTGCCCCAGGTGGTTGGTCATGCTGACGCGCAAACCGTTGGCGTCATAGCCATAGCGGGTGGTTTGCCCCAGGGCATCCGTCTCCGCAATCACCTTGCTGCGGCTGTCGTAGGTTGTCCGCACTTCCTCCCCATCTGGATTTACCGTTCGCACCAGGCGTCCGGCCAGATCGTAAAAAAAGGCGCTGCGCCCCCCCAGGGCATCGGTGATGTTGGTCACCTGGTTGAGCCGGTTGTAGGCGTAAGTGGTGGTGGCTCCGGTGGGCACAAACCGCTCGGAGAGGAGGTTGTCATTTTCATCATACGTCATCTCGGTGACCTGGCCGAGGTAATCCGTGGTGCTCAAGGCATTGCCATG
Source organism: Verrucomicrobiota bacterium (assembly GCA_037139415.1). Taxonomy (NCBI): domain Bacteria; kingdom Pseudomonadati; phylum Verrucomicrobiota; species Verrucomicrobiota bacterium. The sequence goes on from JBAXGN010000001.1 coordinate 62,014, forward strand.
GGCATCCCAGGTCGTTTGAGATACCGTCTCAGGATGGCCCGGCAAACTGCGCGACGCCAAGTGCCCCATGGCGTCGTACGTGCAGGTCACGGTCAGGTTGGAGGGATCGGTCAAACCGGTCATGAAGCCGTTGGCGTCATAATCCATCCGCCAGGTATCGCCACGCGCCCCCTGCACCGCCACGGGTTGGCCGGCACGATTAACTGTTACGTGCTGCTGGCCGCCTGCCGGGTCAATCACGGTCGCCAGGTTGCCCGCCCCATCGTACCCCAGCGTGGTCACGCTGCCCGCGGGATCACGCATGCTCGTAAGCAGGTTGCCCGCTCCATAGCCAAGTTGCACCGTCGCTCCCGCACGATCGGTCAGGGCGGTAACACTCCCGGAGGCATCGTAGCGGAACGTGCTATTTTGACCCGCTTTGTCAATCGCACTAAGACGCCAGCCATTGGTATTGTACGTAAAACTCGCGGTTTGTGCCCCAGTATCCTGCAGATTTAAAATATTGAACCACTCATCGTAGGCATGGCTGCTGGTTTCCCCAGATGGCGCGGTGATGTTCGCCCGCAGGAAGCAGGTGGGATCATTGGTCACATATTGGAACCGGGTGACCTGGTTTTCCGCGTTGGCTTGGGAGATAACCCGGCCCTGATCATCATACGTGTTGGCCACTACCACATTCCCCCGGCCATCCGTTTCGGTCAGCAGCCGATGCTGCGAATCATACGTGAAACGGTTGGTGATCCCGCGCAAGTTGACCAGTGCCGTCAGGTTGCTGGCGGCGTCATACTGGAAGTAGAGGGCACGATTGATCGGCGGCCCCAAAGTCACGGCGCGCAGCAAACCATTGGTGTAATACGTAAAGTCAAGGATTCGCCCTGTCGGCCCTCTGACCTTGGCCACCGGGGAGGTCCTGTCATTCCCGGTAAATCCGATCATCACCGTGTTGCTGCTCCCATCCATGATCCCGTTTAGTTGGCCATAATGGTTAAAAAAATACCGCATCCCTTCTGGCGTAATGGCCGCGTAGCCAGAATGATAAAAAAATACGTTGGTCAAAACCCATGGGTTGGCAATGACGTAATCGTTCGTCAGCAGGGTGATGTCATTGGTCCAGACCAGGTTCACTTCGGTATGGCAGTCGAACGGGAAAAAGGCGCCCTGGGCGTTCTCGGCAAAAGAATCCCGATGGCCATCCGCCCAGCGGAGGCGAGCCGCCCCCCCATCCAGCAACTGCAACGCGATCATGAAGTTGTGTCGCCAACCATATCCCAGCGGCCCGGCATTGGTGTCGCGGGAATTGTAGGCCAATTCAAAAGCGAACGGTCGCCCAGGGCCGGGCAGACTAAACAGCGACTTGGTGGCCAAAAAATTCCCCAGCCCGGGATGCACCGGGTCATTGACGTTGGGCACATCTTTGAGTCCCAAATGGTTGTCGGCATCCCGAGTTTGTATCACCTGAGTCTGCATGGAGGGGGTCTGCATGCTGTTGCTTCCCCCCCAGGTGGCGGACAACTGGCTGGTTAACAGGGTTCCCACCGGAGTGTCATACCGGCAGCGGAAGTTGAACAACGCCCGCCTGGGTTTGCACTGGTTCAGATAGGGTAGGCTCCAAATGACGTTGGTCCCATCGTTGGCGATGATGCTTCTGCCGACCAAGTCTTCCATGTAACGGTAGGGTGGAAACTGTTCTGCTTGCTCCCCGGCGGACACAAACTCCGCATGGTCAGGGAAGGGCAGACGATACGCCACGTTAGTCAAGGCATCATCGGAACTGGCATCCACCGTGTACGTCACAATTTCGCCCAGGGCCACAGTGGTGCGACTCACGCTGGCAGTACACATCAACCGATTGCTGATTGGTGGCACCAGTGCGATTGTGGCTTGTCCACACTGGCCGGGCGGGATGCCGATACCCCCAGCCACATTGGTTCTCGGTGTCGCCGCTTCTGGATAGGCAAACGGCGAATTCGTGAATAAATTTGCGCCAATATTGATGGTCCCACCGTTTCCTCCAGCGATGTTGGCAGCCGGGCTGGCATACCAATCATGGGTAGAACCACCCCCTGCAACCGAGCTGGAAATTCCAACTCCTTTCGGGGCGCACATCAAGGCTCCCGCCCGTAAAAACACATTACCGCCAGCACCTCCAGGACAGGGGGTCTCGGGGATATTATGGTTCAACAACGACTCGTGAGTTTGTGCAGAGCCCCCCCCGCCATCGGCTACCAGGCCCACGCCAAGGGAGTACAATTCGCAGTGAATCCGCACCTCAATATCACCCCCTTTTCCCCCGCTTCCACCCCACATTCCAGCTCCCCAAGCAGTCGAGGTACTAAAATCATAAGCGCCTCCATTTCCACCGTTGGCAGTAAAACCTATTACGCCCTGCTGTCTCCAGACATCAGTCCAAAGGTGCTCTCCCAAAAACCGTTGTGCCTCGATCCGTATGTGGCCTCCATTTCCTCCTTTGCATGCCTTCGTGACACCTTGCCCTCCATTTGCCTCAGCCACACAGATATCGTAGATCGTCCCGTCGCAGATCAGCGTGAAGTTCCCGCCATCGCCACCATTGCCGTAGTTGGTGAAGGCATGCCCACCGTTTAGTTCGGCACTAATGCCTCCCTTGATATCCCCTTGAACTTGCACGCTGAGATTGTAACCCCGGGGGCCATCTCCGGTTTCTGATCTGGGCAGATTGCTGACGAATCGCAAGTATCCCGATATAGCCGGTGGAGCGTTGGTGCCAGGAATGCCCGCCACGCGAACATCCGTGTCGCCGGTGAGCTGGATCAGGCTGTTGGTGTCCGCCACGACAATGCGATCCACCTGGATGCTCCCGCTGAGTTGCAGGACCCCGCTCACCGTCAACACGTTGCTTTGCCCCTGAACTGTGAGTCCCAAGCACAAAAGCAGCATGTAGGCCAGCCCCCCCATGCGGCCCAGCCTTCCCCGCCCACGTTCCGCAATTTCAGCCCCGCTTGCGCTTGGAGTTGGCGAAATACGACGCGGAATGTCGCAATTAGGTTTGATTAATCTCAGCCCGTCGCTGCCCCCGCTTAGCCCTGATTCTTTTTTATCTTGATAGATTTGCCTTGTGGCATATTTAATGTTTTCACTTGTCGCGTGGCGGTAAAGGAGCATTGCTTTTGGCTCGCTACTCATACCAATTAACCTACGCCCACACCGGTTAGGGAATCAAGCAGATTTTTGCCGAAAAAAGGCGAATTACTTCGGTTGTTTCATGCACTTTTTCCCGACTTTGCTTTTCTTCTTAACCGTCCATCCGTTCACGGTCGTGTGTATTCGCTTACAAGTGACCTGCCGCATTCAGGTGCTTGTGGAATAGGAAAAATCTGCGCTGCTGCCTCCACCACCGGCACCTAACCATCAAACTTTCCATTGCCAAAATACCTGTATCCGATAAAACGAGGCCGATGATAGTTCCAATATTCAAGCTGATTCGGCCAGGATTGGCCGCGATGGTCGCGATGGGATTGGGGTGCGCCCGCATCCTGGCGGTAGGCCAGGAGCAGGTGGACTATGCGCTGGAGGTGGCCCCGGTGTGGGCGGGGCACCCGGTTGGTTTTGCGTTGCTCACCCGCGGCACCAACCAATATGTGGCGTTTTACGACACCAATCGGCAGATGACGGTCGCCTGGCGCGGCATCCCGTCGCGCGAGTGGACCTTGCAAAAACTGGATTCGCGCGTGGGGTGGGACAGTCATAATTACATCACCATGGCGTTGGATGCGAACGAATGCCTGCACGTCAGCGGCAACATGCACGTCAACCCGCTCGTGTATTTCCAAAGCACGCGGCCACGGGACATCACCAGCCTTCAACGCATGCCATCCCTGGTGGGTGACCGGGAAAAGCGCACCACTTACCCGCGTTTTCTGCGGGGGCCGGGCGGCGAGTTGGTGTTTACGTATCGCGATGGTCAGAGCGGCAACGGGGATCAGATTCTGGATGTCTATGACGCGCGCAGTCACAAATGGAAACGCTTGCTGGATACACCGCTATTTGGGGGATTGGGAAAAATGAACGCCTACTACTCAGGCCCCGAGGTTGGTCCGGATCAATATTATCACATCTGCTGGGTGTGGCGGAATACGCCAGATTGCTCCTCGAATCATGATCTTTCTTATGCGCGCAGCCGCGACCTTATCCATTGGGAAACCAGCGCTGGCAAGCCGGTGCCAGTGCCGATCACCCTGGCCACCGGTGAGATCGTGGACCCGGTGCCCACCCGAGGCGGCCTGCTGAACGGCAATACGCGAGTGGGGTTTGACTCGCGCGGACGCACGATCATCAGCTATCACAAGCATGATGCCAACGGGTTCACGCAAATTTATTGCGCCCGGCTCGAAGAGGGACGTTGGAAGCAATATCAGGTCAGCGACTGGGACTACCACTGGGAATTCAACGGCGGCGGTACCACTATCGCGGAACTTACGGTCGGGAATGTGACTTGGAGCGAAGGCCAACTCACCCTGCCCTACGGACACGCGAAAAAGGGCGGCGGCGTTTGGGTGCTCGATGAAGCCACGCTCAAACCAACCGGCAAGGCACAGCGGGCCAATCCTTTTGGCCGCTTTGACAAAGATTCGGAGGTCACGTTCCCGGGGCTGCAATTCCGGAGTGCGTCCGATTTAGGTGCGAAGCCGACCGATGGATCGTATTATACGCTGCGCTGGCAAACCTTGGGAGCCAATCGAGACCGCCCGCGCGAAGGCCCCTTGCCGCCACCAACATCCTTGCGCTTGTTTAAAGTAACAGGTGCGAACAAGTAAACCAGGGCCTGTTACGGCGAGATCAGGCAACCGGTGGACGCGGCAAGGTGAATGTAAATACCGCTCCGCCACCAGGCCGGTTATGCGCAGTGATATCGCCACCATGTTCCTGGATGATGCGCCGGCAGATCGAAAGCCCCAAGCCGGTTCCCTGGCGTTTGCCAAAAGTGGCAAAAGGGACGAATATCTTATTCAAGGCCTCAGGCGCAAGCCCCGGGCCGGAATCCTCAATTTCGGTAATCACCGCCAAGTCGTTCACTTGAAAACGCAAAGTGATTTTACCACCCTCCGGCATCGCCTCCATAGCGTTCTTAATCAGGTTAAAAAAGACCCGGTAAAGGCGGCGGGAATCCAGCGGGAGAGCAAGAACCGGGGGAGGATTTTCCAAGACGATCTGCACCCCGCCGTGCTGGGCCGCGCCGTGCAGCTCCGCCAACAACGGATTCACAAAACCCGCGTAATCGGTCAGGGGAAAGTCGCCAGACGTGGGAACACCACGAGCGAACTCCAACAAGTCGTTGACCATATTGTTGACGCGGTCCACCTGGTCGTTAATGCGTTGCCGGGCAATTATGCGGTCTGCCAGCGTGTTGTTCGCCTGGCTCGCCATGGAGGCAGCGAGATTGATGATGGTCAGCGGCGTCTTCAAATCATGGACAATGGAACTCGCGAATCGGCCCACCATGGCAATGCGATCCGCGTGGAGAAGTTGGTTGATATATTGCCGGTTAAAATCCCGCAACCGCGCGCTAAACCGTTGCAGAAACACCCAGCCAAATTCCGGCGAACGCTTCAATAAATTCACCACTGCGTCGTGAGGGATGAAATAGACCACGGTCTCGCCTTCCGCAATGGCGTTGGCCGAACGTGGGCGTTTATCCAGCACCGCCATTTCCCCGAAGAAATCTCCCGGTGCCACCCGGAAAAACACAAATTGCTCGCCAGAATTCGCGGTTCCGACGATGGTTACCTGACCGCTCTTGACCAGGTAAAGACCATCCCCCGTGTCACCTTCTTTAAAAATCGGCTGACCGCCAGTATAGTGTAACTCATGCGCCGCCTGAAGCAGAAGCTGCGCTTCCTTTTCCGGCAGATGGCTTAACAGGTTATTGGATTCAATTACATCCATAGATCACACCTACGGACCACCGTTAACACCTCTAGCTTACACCTACGAGGCACCGAATGAAAGTCTTTTTTACGATTTACTCAGTTATTTAAAAATACCCGTTGACTGAGATATTCGATCACAACCGCCGTAAATGGAAGCCGCCATCCACGTTCAGCACTTCGCCGGTGCTAAAGGGTAACATACCAGTGGCAATGGCCACCACTGCCTTGCCAATGTCGTCCGGCTGCCCCCAACGCTGAATGGGGGTGAGACCTTCCCCAATGAGTTTGTCGTACTTCTCTTTGACCGGCCCGGTCATATCGGTGGCGATGATGCCAGGGCGAATCTCATAGACGTTGATGCCGAACTCCGCCAGGCGCGCGGCGTAGAGCGGGGTGAGCATGGCGAGCGCCGCCTTGGCCATGCAATAATCACCCCGATTGATCGAGGCGGTATAGGCGCTGATGGAAGTGACCGTGATGATTTTAGGCTTCTGACTGGGATTGGCCTTGACCTGCTCAATCATCCAGCGGGATGCCAGTTGGGTGAGGAAATACGGGCCTTTGACATTGATATTGATGAGGCGATCAAAACTTTCTTCCCCCGCCTCCAGAATATCAGCCCGCACGTTCGGCGCCACCCCGGCATTATTCACCAGCAAATCCAAGCGGCCAAACCGGGCCTGCGTAAAGGCAATCAAGGTCTCGCGCTGAACTGCCTGGGAGACATCGGCCTGGCATATTTCCGCACGCACGGAGTGCCCCGCTGATTTGCCTGCGACCACGCAATCCGCCGCCGTCTTCTCGGCGGCTTCCCGGTTGCCGGCATAGTTGATGACGACATCAAAACCAGTCTTGGACAATTCCAAAGCAATTCCACGCCCGATACCACGGGACGCGCCAGTAACAAGTGCTACATCGTTCATACCAAGACAGCATACCCAAAAAGGCGGATTGGATTCAATGGCATAAAAAACAATGAGGTGAAATTCGTGTAAAATCATCATTGCATTTTGGCCAGAAAGTGGCAGTTTACAGACAAAGTAAACGCACGTATATGATTGCCCGAACAAAACGCTCCGATGGCGGAACACCTGCCGGATGGTTGGCCTTTACCCTGATCGAACTTTTGGTGGTCATCGCCATCATTGCCATCTTGGCGAGCCTATTGTTGCCGGCGCTGGCCAAGGCCAAAGAGCGGGCCAATGCGACCGTTTGCCTGAATAACCTGCGCCAAATAGCCCTCGCGTCCCATATCTATGCCACGGATAATAACGACTCGCTGCCACACCCGAATTGGAATGTGAGTTCAACCGGCTGGCTTTACACCGCTAATTCGGGTGGGATGAAGTATAACTTAACCGCAGGCCAACTGTGGCCTTATATTAATAATACGAAAACCTATTTATGCCCGGGGGATAGCACTAACGACGTAAACTTTCTGCAACGGTGGGCGATCGGGAACCAGGGCTTAACCAGCTACTGCATGAACGGGGCGGGTTGCGCATTTTTGACCGGTCCCTCGTTGAAACTGGGAGCAATGAATGGCGCGGCCTATATGCTGTGGGAACAGGACGAGAAAACCCCATCCTATTATAACGATGGGGCCAATTACCCTAGCGAACCGGTCTCCCGTCGGCATTTGGACGGAGCCGCCGTGGCAACTTATTCTGGTGGCGGTGGATTTATGAAGTTTGACAAATTTGCCAGGGAAGCAACAAACTCACCTGGATTGCTTTGGTGCAACCCCAATAGCGCCAATGGCCATTAAGACCTTTTATGAAAACATTAATCCATGGTTGGGTGGCCGTTTTGACGTGTGGTTTTGCCATCGGGTGGTGTGGGTGTAGCAAGGATAGTTCTACTTCAGAGGCCGACAAATTGACCAAGGCATTTGCGGTGTCTAAGTCCCCCACCCCGCCGGCTGATTCAGTTGCACCGGCTCCCGCGGAGACGACTGCCCCACCGGCCGACCCCGGACAACCAGCAGCGCCCACTGTCAAGTTTGCCCCGGTGCCAACGCAGCCCTTGGTGAAAACCGCCACCGAAGCCATCAAGAAGCAGCAGTACGAAGTGGCTCTCACCAACCTGCACGCGTTGACCAAAGCATCCAATCTCTCCCCCGACCAACGTGGCGCGGTTCAGGAAACCATGGCGGAATTGCAGCAGCGCTTGATTCGTGACATGCAAGCCGGAGACCCCAAGGCGAAGCGGGCGGTCGAAGCCATGATGAAGATGATGGAAAATCCGTGATGGTTTTCCGATGGTGGAAAGGCGCTCGTGGTCCGCAGGTGGCGCGTATTTTCCCAACGCTCTCGAAGAAAATGACGACTGGTTGTTCAGTGGTCAAATTCGCTAATTTGCTGGCAGGATTGCTAGTGGGGTGGCTCTGGTTTAATTCCCCGTCTGTGATTGCCCAGGATTGGTGCGGGTTTCGCGGTTTGGAGAAACAAGGCTATGCCGCCGATGCCCACCCTCCGCTGGTCTGGACCGCCAATCAAAACGTACGCTGGACAACAGTAGTACCCGGCCAGGGCCACTCTTCGCCGATCGCACAGGGATCACGAATTTATGTAACCACCGCCATGTATGGCGGTTTTTGCGAAAAACTCCGCCAGGTGCTCGATTACCTGACGACGGCGGCAGCGTGCTTGTTGACCGCGTTGGGCATCGGTTTGGTTGCCCGATTACTACCGGTCAACCAGCATGGCTGGCAGGCCACATCAGCCTATGGCCAAGCCGTGTTCCTGATGCTAATCTTGGCGGTGGTAGTCGAAACGGTTGTGTTTGGCGATAATCTGCTGCGGGTGCATGACAGCGAAGGACGGGCATGGAAAGTGACGACCCTCATGGGTGTTGCCTGCTTGGTTTTAAGCGCGCTTCATGCGCGCACGTCAACCCGGTGGTGGTGGATTATCGGATGGATATGCTGCGCCTTCTCCGTCGCGGCGTATGTGAGCCTGCCGATCCGGGAGGAGCTTTCCCCCATGTTTTCCCTGGCCGGCATCAGGTGGAAATTAATCTTGGCATTACCCATCTTAGCCGGCGTGTTGCTGTTCCTGTTGGCCCATTTTGTGCGTCGGTTGGATAATCCGCCAGACACCGAACACGCTACGGCTCCCGTTGGCATTCCGTTGGGAGGACTTTTATGGCGAATGACATTGATCGCAGTGGCCACCTTCGCCGTGATCACCGCCGGGGTTGTTTACGGGGCTTGGGTGGTGGCTGACAGGTCGCTGGAAAACATCCAGTGGCGACCCGTTGCGGGTTGGTGGCTGATCGTGCTTGCCGGAGTGCTTGGCCCAACTTACGTTTTCCATCAAGCACGGCGGCACGCCCGGCTGGGCCAGGCAGTTCTTGCGCCACCATCACCACTTTTTGCGGGGGTCGCGCTCACCTTGGCTGGACTGTATTTTTTTCAGGCAAATTACCTTTCCGATCGGCGCGAACTGCTTCGCAGCGTAGTTTGCCTTGATGCCGATACGGGAAAAATACAATGGCTGTGCCCTGTATCTCAAACTGCGGTGGAAAAAATTGGCATGCCCAACTCCCCCGCCACGCCCACCCCCGTGACGGATCCCACCGGTGTTTACACCTATTTCGGATCCGCCGGTTTGGTCGCGATGGACACACAGGGCAAGATCATCTGGAAAAACTCGCAGCTCCCGTCGGTCAGCCAGTTTGGTTCGGCAGCCTCGCCGGTGCGCCACGGCGAACACCTGTTCCTCGTGTGCGACAATCGCAGCCGGAGCGATATCGCCGGCAGCCTGCCGGCCTGCGCCGCCGCAGTGGATGCCCGCACTGGCAAGTTCCTTTGGCGAACCGAGCGTCCCTTGAGTCCGCGCATTGACACGTCCTACGCCACCCCCATAGTTTGGACCAATGCTGAAGGCGTGTCGTTGATCGTGCAAGGATGGGACGATATCAAGGCGTACAGCGTAGAAACCGGCCGGGAGTGCTGGTCGTATGCCTGGCCATTCCGCGGCATGCACCTGGTGGCCGGGATGACCCGCAATGAAAATCGTCTCTTGGCGATGGATGGGGAACAGGTGCTGGCGCTCGACTTAAGCCATGGGCAAAGAACAACACCGGCAGTGGTATGGCGACAAAAAATCCTGGGCGAGAAAACTGCGTCGCCAGCCGTCGCGCGCGGAATGATGTTCTTGATCACCGAAGAGGGGCAGGCGACTTGTCTGGACACAGCCACTGGGAACATTCATTGGCGACACCGATTTCCCGGGCGATATTATGCGTCGGTAGTTGCCACGGACGAGCGAGTTTATTTTTTCAGTGAAACCAGTCGCACTCTGGTTGCGGCTCTGGACCAGACTTTTAAACTATTGGCGGATAACCGGCTGCCAGACCGCACTTATGCCACTCCAGCCCCCACCGGCAAACGCCTGATCTACCGCACCAGTGGCACCTTGTATTGTTTGGAAGAAAATTAATTCGGTGCAGAATGGAGAGTCTGGCCGAGCCATTCCACAATAATTCCAACAAACAGTTGGCGGCTTGGATCGAGACCACCCTTCACTTCCCCACCCCCAGCAGGCGCGGATAGTCAGAAACAGACAGCGTTACTTCAACGCCGTTGTCGGCCGTAGCAGTGGCTTGCACCGGGAGATTCCGGTTCTCCAGCGGATCGTAATACGTCACCTGAGTGCCTTTTACCCCGGTCAGCTTCAAGCGGAATTGCGCGGGGGAAAGCCGGTTGGTCATGTCGCGGGTCATCACGTACACCGCCACCAGGTGTTTCTGCGGATTCACCTGGAAAGGCAGGGCGGCGAGCACTTCGCGGTTCCATAATGGCGGATGGGTGGCGTCACCTTCAAACACCTTGGTCTGCGGCCCGAGCGCAGTCACCTCAATGCCCAGCGGGTCAGTCTTTGCCAGCGGCACGCTGCCGGCAAATGCGCGGGTGAGATTCTGCAAGACGCGCATTGGCGGAGTGGCGACGGTTTCAAATTTGGCGTCAACGGGAAGCGTCTTCAAGTTCACGGGCAATAGGCCGAAGGAGGTGGCTTTGTCCTCGTAAGCGACAAAATAATGCAGGACATCCACGCCTTTGTTCAGCCACAGGCAGAAGCTGCGGGTGGCGCAAAAGGTTTTGAGCTGCCAGGCACCGACTTCGTCATTAACCCCGCACTCCGGCGGCAACACGCCGTGCTCGGTCATGTAATGGTAAGTCCGGTCCACGCCGGGCGCTTTGGCCCCCTAGCGCGTCGGCGGACGTAAATGGCGGATCAGACATTCGGTCTGGATGAACGTCGGCGACCAACCTTCCATCATACGGATTTCGTAAGTCGGCACAAAACCCTCGATCGGCGGCTGGTCCTTGCGGGCCGGATGGCCATCGAAGCGCCGCGTACCGGTGCCGTAGGGATGATAGCTTTGGCCATCAGTACCCGGCGGCAGGTTCTCGATTTTACAGTGGAAGAAGGTAGTGTTGGAAAATCCCCAGATGCAACGCACCTTCGGGTTCGCTTTTTTCACCGCCGCCACCGTGCGCCGAGCCAGTTCCCAGCAGCGGCCACCAGCGTTGAGAAAGTCCGGTTGCTTTTGGGTGATCTTGGGCGCGGCCTTGTCGTAGTAATCATTGATATTGAGGAAGTGGGTGCCGAACGTTAGCTCGTTCCAGATTTCCAGGTCGAACTCCTTTGCCCCCGCCGCTTCGGCCAGGCGGCAGAGATGCAGCGCGTGGCGCACCCAGCCAGCGGCGGTTTCCTCGAATTCCGGTGTGCCAACGGGATGCAGCGGGGCGTATTTGAGGGTAGCCATGGGCAGTTTGCCCGCCTTGAGATCCTTGGGTAACGACTTGCTCAGGGTCACTTCACCCGTCTGCTCATTGATGGCCGTGATCAAACCTTCCGCCGCCCAATAGTCGGAGAGACCGTTTAGCCCGGATCGGCCAAGGACGAGGTCTTTGGTGGAATCCAAACGAACCGTTTTCGCTCCTTTGGAGGCGTCCGCCAGCAGACGGCGCTCGAAGAACTTCACCGGACAGGGCACGCCTTGATGGGAATTGATCAGCAAGGTCGGGCGGATACCGTACTGGACGCAGAGTTCCAGTCGGCGACGAATTTTCGCCTCGGCGTTCAGCCGGTTTTCCTCCCAGCCCATCTCGCCCCAGCCGATTTCCATGCGAAAGGTTTTGAACCCGGTTTCTGCCAGCAGCCGGATGGCCAGTTCATCGGTGTTGTTCGGGATATGCAGGTTGACGCCGATGCCGCTCAGGAACTCCTGCCCACTGCGGGTTTCCAGGTACCCACGCCACGGTTGTTTATAATGGCTCATTTTGGGCCACGGACAATCCAATTGGGCTGGGTCAACATAGGGTGCGACGGGAAATTCCTCCGCCCAAGCAACCACCGCCATCGCCCAAGGCGCAAGAAATAGACATGTCTTCAAAGTGTCGCGAATCCGTGTTTGCATGAACCGGATGAAACCTGATCGCCCGGTGCCTGTCAATTCCAGGGCCATTAAATTGCCGCTCCCGATCCACCCGGGAATTCGACCGATAATGGATGGTTATTCACGCTGACCAAGCCAAACCAAACCAATCGCGGTAACGGTATGATCCAGCAGCATCATTGCTCTCTATTTTTCACAGGTTTCTGCCGGCCTGTTTGTCTGCAAGATTGGGATTTCCCACCGCTTCCCAGTTTGCAGCCACGGAATTCTGTGGTATGTGTTGACCCGTGTTTAAGGACAGCGAAATTGTGGTGGATGATGCCATTGTGATTCAGGGTGCGCGCGAGCATAACCTGAAGAATCTTTCAGTGCGCATTCCACGTGAGCGACTCGTGGTGATCACCGGGGTGAGCGGCTCGGGCAAGAGCACCCTGGCGTTTGATTTGTTGTTTGCCGAGGGGCAGCGACGGTTCCTAGACGCCATGTGTACGTATGCGCGGCAATTCGTGGAACAAATGGCGCGCCCCGACGTGGATTTGATCACCGGCATCCCTCCCACCGTAAGCATCGAACAGCGCAACTCGCGCGGTGGCGGCAAGAGCACCGTCGCCACAGTCACGGAGCTGTACCATTTCTTTCGGCTGCTATTCGCGCGGTTGGGCACGCAGTTTTGCCCTGAATGCGAGCTACCGGTCGAAGCGCAGACGCCGGATGCGTTGGGACAACGGCTGACCGCCGAGGCCGCCAAACGGGGCGACCTGCTGCTGCTCGCTCCTGTGGTGAAGAACCGCAAGGGGTTTCACACGGAAGTGGCGGAGTGGGCACACAAACACGGTTATACCGAAGTGCGGGCGGATGGAACAATGCACGCCACCGACCAGCCGTTACGGCTGGATCGTTATCGCGAACACGACGTGGAGATTGTAATCGGAGTGCTGGAACCACCCAGTCGCGGCAAACGCGCCGCGCGCGCCAACGGCGGCAAGCCGGCCCAGATGCGGGTGGATGAGGCGCTAAAGATCGGTCATGGGACCTTGCTGGCGATGGATAATCATGGGCGCATGACGGTGCATTCCACCACCCGTGCCTGCCCTGGCTGCGGGCGGTCGTTTGAATCGCTGGACCCCAAACAGTTCAGTTATAATTCAGCGCAGGGGTGGTGTCCAAAGTGCCGTGGCTTTGGCGAATTGTTCTATCTGCCCGACGTGGAGCGCGGCGCGCGCGCGGATGCTATCGAGGAGTCCTGGTTTGAATGGCAGGAGGGCAAACGGGAACTCTGCCCGGAGTGCCACGGGGCACGTCTCCACCCAGTGGCGCGCGCGGTGCGTTTTCTCATTCGCGACGCCGGTCCGCTGGCCAAGCGCGGCCCCACGCTGGAGACGCTCGCGCGCATGACCGTGGAGGAGGCTGCGGCGTTTTTTCTCACGCTGAAACTGCACGGTAATGCCGCCGCCGTCGCGCGGGACATCCTGCCGGAAATTCGCGAGCGCCTGAAGTTTCTGAACGAGGTGGGCCTGGGTTATCTGCAACTCGGGCGCGCGGTGCCCACACTTTCCGGCGGCGAGGCGCAACGCATCCGGCTGGCCGCCCAATTGGGCTCCAACCTGAGCGGCGTACTCTACGTGCTGGACGAGCCGACCATCGGTCTTCATGCGCGGGATAACGAGCGCCTGCTGGAAACGCTTGCCAAATTGCGCCAGCGCGGCAACACGGTGGTCGTCGTCGAACATGATGAAGCGACCATGCGCCAGGCGGATTACATCATTGACCTGGGACCGGGGGCCGGCCGGCTCGGCGGCGAAGTGGTAGCGGCCGGCACGCTGAAAGAACTGCTCCGTCACCCCGATTCCATCACCGGGCAGTATCTGCGCCTGAAGAAAAGCTTCCCGGCGCGCGGCGCGCGGCGTCCCGTCCCCAAGCGCAACGACGCGCAAGGCTGGCTGGTATTGGAAGGCGCAGCCAAAAATAATCTGAAAAAATTATCCGTTCGCCTTCCGCTTAACCGACTGGTGTTAATCACCGGCATCAGCGGTTCCGGCAAGTCCACGCTCGTTCGGGAATGCCTTTTGCCCGCCCTGAAGGCAAAGCTGGATGGCACCCGCCCTCCCGACGCCAGTTGCGGCACGATCACCGCCGGTGCGGACGCCTTTAAAGCAGTGTATGAGGTGGATCAATCGCCCATCGGACGAACACCGCGTTCCACTCCGGCCACGTATGTTGGTTTCTTTGACGATATCCGCGCCCTGTTTGCCCAGGTGCCCGAGGCGCGATTGCGCGGTTACGGCCCTGGACGATTCTCGTTCAATAGCGCGCAAGGCCGCTGCCCGGAATGCGAAGGCGCGGGCGTCATCAAGCTGGAGATGAACTTCATGCCGCCGGCCTTTGTGCGCTGCGAATCGTGCAATGGCCTGCGATTCAACCCCGAAACGCTCGACATTCAGTTCCACGGCAAAACCATCGCGGAAGTGCTGGACTTGAGCGTGGCCGAGGCGCGGGAATTTTTCCAGCCCATCTCCCGTATCCGCCGTTGCATGGAAGCGCTGCACGACACCGGCCTCGACTATCTGAAACTGGGGCAGACCAGTCCCACCCTCAGTGGCGGCGAAGCGCAACGCGTCAAGCTCGTCACCCATTTGTTGACCGGCTTTGCCCGAGTGCAGGACGAACGCGCACTCCCGCCCTCGGCCACTCCCCGCAAACCGGCCAAACATTGCTGTTTCATTCTGGAAGAACCCACCATTGGCCTGCACATGGCTGACGTACAACGCTTGGTGGAAGTGCTCCAACGGTTGGTGGATGCCGGCCACTCGGTGGTCGTCATTGAACACAACCTGGACTTGATTGCCGAGGCCGATTGGATCGTTGACCTCGGTCCCGAAGGCGGCGACCACGGCGGACGCATCGTGGCCGAAGGTACCCCGGAACAAATCCCCCAATGTTCCGCCTCGCATACCGGGAAGTTTTTGCTCACCCTCCTTCAACGCGAATGAACGCGCCCTACGAAGAAATCATCGCCGGCGAAAGTCTGCTGCGCTACGCGCCTGGGGAACGGCACGAACTGGTTTGCCGGCGGCTGCACGACTATGTCGCCGCCTGCCTGGTACAGGTCACCGTAGCCAGGCTGTTACCGCCACGCACCGTGATCCAACTGGCCCCTGGCACCCTGGTCCGTCCCGACCTTACCCTGGTCACCGCCGCCAATGGCAAGCCCTGGCTCCTGGCCGAAGTGGTGGAAAGTGACGACCATCGCGCCGACACCGTGATCAAAAAAAACCTGTACGAAGATCTGAAAATTCCCCGGCTTTGGATGGTGGACCCGCGTTATCACAATCTCGAAGTCTATCACGGCAGCCCGCATGGCCTCGCCTTGAAACAAATCATGGCCGGCCGCGAGGTGCTGACCGAAACCCTCTTGCCCGCTCTGGCCATCAAAGTCACGGATTTATTCGACCACCTTCCAGCCTGAGATTGGCAAGCAGGTAGCAAATTCACCCCTGAACTGGACCGCCACGCGGTTATATGTGGGAACTTGCAAATGCGCGCGTCCCCAACCGCAGCCCGCCACGCAAAAGAGTCACTTGCAAGGTTGCCACAAGCGGTTGACGACCAGAATCAGTAACGAACTGCTAACCAAGCAGACGCCCAGCAGCAGATACGCGTAGGTGGTCCGACCATAAAGGAAGTTACCGAGAGTAAACAACGCCGACCAAATGGTGGTACACCCGGCCAGCCAGCCCAACAGGGCCAGCGGGATGTTTTGGCCGGAATGTTCCGCGGCATGATCGTCCGGCCCTGCTTCCTGACGGATGGCTTCCCAGCCGGGCCCAAAGGGCCGCACCTTACGGTAAAACTCCAGGAGCACGGTACGGCTGGTGGCGGGTGCGAGATACGCCGTGGCGACCCAGCAGAGAGTGGTAATACCTACCGTGAGCAATAATTCGAGATGGGTAGGCAAGCCGTGCCCGGATTTCCGCAAGCCCAGCCAGAGGATGGAAATGGCAAAGGAGCTGACCATGGCCGCCACTTCGCACCACGCGTTAATGCGCCACCAGAACCAGCGCAGCAGGTAGAGCAAACCAGTGCCCGCACCGACTTGCAGGATGATATCAAAGGCATCCTTGGCGGAATCCAGCAAATACACCGTGCCGGAGGCGCACAAGAACAGGCCCACAGTTGCCACGCGACCGGCGAACACATAATGTTTTTCTTCCGCATTCAGTTTAATGAAACGCCGGTAGAAGTCATGGACCAGATAGGACGCGCCCCAGTTGAGGTGCGTGAGGATCGTGGAGGAATTGGCCGCAATCAGTCCGCCGACCATCAGCCCCAGCCAGCCCATCGGCAAAAACTTGAGCATCGCCGGGTAAGCCGTGTCATGGCCGATCAACTTGGGGTCCAAATGCGGGAAGGCTGTTTGAATATCGGATAGTTGCGGGTAAATGATCAGCGAAGCCAGGGCGACCAGAATCCATGGCCAGGGACGCAGGCAATAATGGGCGATGTTGAAGAACAAGGTGGCGGCCAAGGCGTCTTTTTCGGATTTGGAGGCGAGCATCCGTTGCGCGATGTAGCTGCCCCCACCCGGTTCGGCGCCCGGATACCACACGCTCCACCACTGCACCGCGATGGGCATGACGAATACCGCCATGGCAATGTCCCACTGGTTGGCGAAGTCCGGCAGGATACTCAGGTAGTTGATGCCGCCGGGTCCTTTCAGGGCTGAGAGTTTGGTGACCAAGCCATCCAAGCCGCCAACCTCCGGCAACTTTAGCGCGAAGTACGCTGCCGCGATGACGGCAGACATCTTGATGAAGAATTGAATCATATCAATGACCAGCACGCCCCAAAGCCCGGAGTACGCAGCAAATACCACATTGATCAGACCGACAAACAGCAGGGTCTGCCAGCGCTCCATGCCAAACAGGACGCCGGCGATTTTGCAGGCGGCCAGATTCACCGTAGCCATGATCATGCAGTTGAAAAAGAAACCCAGGTAGACCGCGCGAAACCCGCGCACCATGCTGGCGGCCTTGCCGGAATAGCGGATTTCGTAGAACTCCAGATCAGTCATCACACCGGAACGGCGCCACAGCCGCGCGTAGAAGAACACCGTCGCCACCCCCGTAAGCACGAATGCCCACCAGCACCAGTTACCCGCCACGCCCTGGCGGCGAACAATGTCGGTAACGAGATTGGGGGTATCGCTGCTGAACGTGGTAGCCACCATGCTCAACCCGGCCAGCCACCACGGCACCGCCCGGCCCGAGGCGAAGAATTCGGAGGTGCTTTTCCCGGAGCGCCGCGCAAAGAACAACGCCGGGATGAAACAAACCAGCACCGTGGCCACGATGATCACCCAATCAATCAGATGCAAATGCATAGCGTTTTTTTACCGCAAGGCCTGAAGATTGGATAGAATTATTATGACAACAAAAAACAATAGTGAACCGATCAAGCAGGTGCGTCCCGCGGTCACGCCGTGTGAACACGTGGTGTTACGATTTTTCACTAACGACTTGGGGATGGTTTAGATTGACGCTGATACAACGGTTGTCATACTGGAGGCCGAAGATGGATACTGTCTTAAGCATCGAATTTCGCACCTCTCCGATTCACGGCACCGGGGGCTACGCCGTCGCGTTCATTCCCGAAGGCACCCGCGTGATTGAATACCTGGGCGATAGCATTGACAAAGCGGAGTCGCAAAAACAGTGCGAGGCGGATAATCCGTATGTTTTCGCATTGGACGAGGAACGGGATTTGAACGGAGACGTGCCGTGGAATCCAGCCCGACATATCAATCACAGTTGCGCCCCCAACTGCGAAGCCCAACTGCACGATGGCCATATCTGGGTGGTGGCCTGCCGCGATATTCAACCGGGCGAGGAAGTCACCTTCAATTACGGCTTTGACCTCGCCAATTATCGCGATTACCCCTGCCGGTGCGGTGC
This sequence comes from Verrucomicrobiota bacterium, assembly GCA_037139415.1. NCBI lineage: Bacteria > Pseudomonadati > Verrucomicrobiota > Verrucomicrobiota bacterium. The sequence continues at coordinate 80,279 of JBAXGN010000001.1, forward strand.
GCCAGAGTGTGTAGGGTTCATGGTCGCCGAAGAGTTCTTCGACGCGGTGCGCTCCAGAAATACCCCGGAGTAACGGCTTCTCATTGCCGTTGGTCCGGGTGAGACTTCCCCGAACGGAAGAATTTCGCCCTTTGAACCCATGAACCGACCCCTCCCCCTCAACCGCCCTGCGGGCACCTTCTCCCCCTTGGGGGGAGAAGGACGGGATGAGGGGGTTCATAGAGAGCCCTAATCAGGTCGGCCAACTGGTCTTAAGGGTGCCCTCCGACAATTTTGGCGGCACGTTGAATCAGTTCGTAGAGCGGCGCGGGAAGGTAGAAGGTGAGTACAAGCACCGGCACGAGCACCATCAACATGGCGGTGAGTTTCCATGGGCATTCCTTCCGCGTCGTTACCGGGCTGGAGGGCTTGCCAAGGTTCATGCGGACCATGTGGGTCAGGAATCCGGCAAAGATGGTGACCACCGCCAGCAAGAATAGCCCCGCCGCCCAATAATGTTTGTGTTCCACGGCTGCGCTTAAGGCCAAGTACTCGCTCTGAAACATGCTGAAGGGCGCAGTGCCGGTCACGGCCAGGGTGCCGATCATGAATAACGCGCCCGTCCAAGGTAATGTTTTCATCACGCCCGTCACTTTGCGGAAATGTGGGGTATCGTAGTGTTGCTGCACGTTGCCGGCGCAGAAAAACATGAGCGGCTTGGTCACCGCATGAAACACCATGTGCAACATGACGGCGAGTGGCCCACCAAAACCAAGCGCAGCGACCATAATACCGGTGTGGTCAATGCTGGAATAGGCGAGAATGCGCCGGAAATTCCGCTGCACCACGATGAACGGCACCGCAACGAGCATCGAACCGATGCCAAGAAACATCAGCAGGTTGCCGGGAAAGACCGGCCCGAGGCATTTCTCCGCCAAGACGTAAAAACGCATGATGGCATAGAGCGCGCAGTTGACGAAGGCCGCCCCCATCAGCGCGGCGGAGGGCACGGGCACTTCCGCGTAGGCATCCGGCTTCCACGTATGCATGGGGGCCAGCCCGGCTTTGGTGCCGTAGCCCAGCAAAATGAAGATGAAAGCCAGCTTCATCGGGTAACGATCAAACTTCTCCGCCAACGGCAGCAGCACGGACCAATCCATGCCGCGCCCGGCGTCCGGGCCAAGGATGCCGACGGCGGAATAGTAGGTGATCACGGTGCCGAACAGCGCCAAGGACACGCCGATGCTGCCGATGATGATGTATTTCCACGCCGCTTCGAGGGAGGTCTTTTGATTGTAGAACAGGACCAGCATCACGGAGACGAGCGTGGAGGTTTCCATCGCCACCCACATGACACCGAGGTTATCCACCAGCGGCACCAGGTTCATGGTGCCCAGGAAAAATGGCGTGAGCACATAGAAACGCCGGAACTGCGTATCGTTGATTTTGCCGCCCACTTCTTCGCGCCGCATGAAGCCCACACTGTACACGTTGACAACCAGCGCGACGAAGCCGGTAAGCAGGACCACCACGGCGCTTAAGGAATCGGCGCGCAAGAAGCCTTGCAGAGTCGTCACTGTCCCCTGCCCCAGCACGTGTGCGGCGAGCATTCCCGCGCAGGCAAGGAGCGCGGCGGCGCACAGCAGGTTGAGCCACTCCATGACCCGGCGCGACCGGATCAAGGCGCAGCTCAGGCCCGTAACCACTGGAATAACGATGAGGAGCAGCATCACCATATCATTCCTTTAACTGCGTCAGCTTGCTGACATCCATGGACGCGAACGTCTGCCGGATGCGATTAACGAGAATGCCCAGCACCATGACGGCAATGATGACATCAAAGAAAATTCCCAATTCCACGATCAGCGGCATGCCATAGGTGGTCAACGCAATGGCGGCCAGCATGATGCCATTCTCCATGGTGAGCAACGCCAGCACCTGCGAAAGCGCCTTGCGCCGGTTGATCATCTGGAAGAATCCGGTCAGCAGCAAGGTGATGGCGACGGCCAGCGTGCTGCTGCCCATGCGTTCGACATGCGTGAACGGACGCGCCAGGATATAACTGAGCAGCGTGAAGCCGCCACACAGCATCACCGAGGCGGCGGCGTTGAAATACGGTTTGGATTCGCGATCATCCTTGGTTTTGCGCGTCAGCCGGGCAAGAAACCACGGCATGAAGATGCCTTTGCCGCACATTGTGAGCAACGCCACCAGGTACACATGTGTGGCGCTGCTGAAATGCGCGATGGTGGCCGCCACGCCCGCCAATAAAAACGACTGCAACGCAAAGAGGCGGATGCTGTTCATCACCATGCCTTCCACCACCAACAATAATTGGGTGACCAGCATCAGCGTCGCCAGCAGGGCGATCAGTTGTGTGGAAAAGGCGAGGGATTGTGCGTCGGCATTCATTGGAAGAGGAAGGTGGAGAGCAACGCCAGCGACGCCAGCACGAACGCCGCGCCCAGCAAATCCGGAACGCGGAACAGGCGGAGCTTGGCATTCACGGTTTCAACCAACACCACCACGGCCGCCAGCAATAATAGTTTGGCCATGAACATCAACCCCGCCAACCCCAGGGCCATACCCGTGAACTGGGTGGCAATGCCCACCGGGAAAAACACATTCACCAGCAGCGACATCAGGACGAGTTGTTTCACGGAGACGCTCCATTCAATAAACGCCAGGTAGCGGCCGGAATATTCCAGAATCATCGCCTCATGAATCATGGTCAACTCCAGATGCGTCGCCGGGTTATCCACCGGAATGCGGCCCGTCTCCGCCAGCAACACAATGAAGAGCGCGCCAAACGCCAGCATGTGGGACGGCTTGAACCACTGCCACGCGGTGTCTTGCCCGGCGGACACCACCTGGCTGAGGTTCGTGGACCCGGCGGTGATCGCCACGGTAAAAATGGCCAGCATCATGGCGGGCTCGGCGATGGCCGCGATAGTCATCTCCCGGCTGCTGCCCATGCCGCCAAACGCGCTGGCGGTATCCAATCCGGCCAGGGCAAGAAAGAAACGGCCCAAAGCCAGCAACCCAATCACCGCCAACACTCCGCCGTACAGGCTGAGCGGGGCCGGAATGCAAAGCATCGGCACCATCAGCCCGGCGACCAGCACGGAGAGCAACAGGATGAACGGCGTCGCCCGAAAAATCCACGAGGCATGTTCGGAAATCACCATGTCCTTTTGCATGAACTTGGCGAGGTCCAGATACGGTTGCCAGATCCGCGGTCCGCGCCGGTTTTGCAGCTTCGCCTTCCAGTTCTTGATACAGCCACTCAACAATGGTGCCAGCACGAGCAGCAGGACCACCTGCAATAACAGGCCGGGCAGAAACAACGGTGGATGGATGGCAGCGGTCATCATAATGCCATGATCAGCAGCAACAGCAGCATGGTGACGAAAATATAAATCAGGTAGGCATGGGTGCTGCCCGCCTGCATCGCGCGCATCCGCCGGGAAAGCACCAAGACCCATCGGTTTAACGGCCGGTAAATCCGCCGCTCAAAGGCCTCTTCAATGTGGCTCTCAAACCGCAGATTCCGCGCAAAATACGGCGAATAATCATACTCGCGTTGCACCTCACGGTGCGGCCGGAAGAGCGCCTTGAAGATCATGCGCAGCGGTTTGGAAAATCCGGTGGCGCTGTACTCCATCTTGGGCGTCAAACCCTGCAAACCGCAATCCCAAGTGGGACCAATCCGGGTAATGGCACGCCGCGCAAACAGCCACCACAACACAATGGGAATTGGCAGGAGGCACACCGCCGCCACCACCATGCCGAGCGTGGATACCGTACCGCCTTTGTCATCCAGATTGCCGATCGCCCAACCATCGGCCAACGCCAGGTGCTGGCTCAGTTGCGCGCCCGTCAGCGCCTGGGTGATGGGATCGAACAACACCAGGCATTGGGCGGGAAACAACCCAAGCACCAGACATACCATCGTCAAAATAGCCATGCCCGCCAGCATGGTTGGCGAGGCTTCATGCGCCTTCGCGACCGGCTCGCTGCGCGGTTGCGCCAGGAACGTGATGGCAAACGCTTTCACGAAACAAGACGCCGCCAGCGCCCCCGTCAACGCCAGCATCGCCCCGCCCAATGGGAAGATCAGCCGCACCAAGCTGGAGGTCAGCCCGAATCCCTGGAGCAATGCCTGATACGTGAACCATTCGCTGATAAACCCGTTAAGCGGTGGTAACGCCGAAATAGCCACCGCGCCCACCAGGAAATACAGCGCCGTCCCGGGCATTTTTTTGATGAGTCCCCCCATCTTTTCCATGTCGCGCGTGCCCGTGGCGTGCAGCACCGCGCCCGCGCCAAGGAATAGCAATGCTTTGAACATCGCATGGTTGAGCGTGTGAAACAGACCGGCGACCATCGCCAGCGCCGCCAGCGCCGGATGCCCAAAATGCAAAAACATCAGTGAGGCGCCCAAGCCCATTAAAATGATGCCAATGTTTTCAATGCTATGATACGCCAGCAACCGTTTGAGATCGTGCTCCATCAACGCGTACAGCACCCCGAGCACAGCGGAAATGATGCCCAGCGACAGCACCGTCACTCCCCACCATACCGGCGGCGTCCCCAGGAAATCAAAGAACACCCGAGTCATGCCGTAGATGCCGGTTTTGATCAATACGCCGGACATCATGGCCGAGACATTGCTGGGGGCCACCGGATGCGCCGCCGGCAACCAGATATGCATCGGCACCATGCCGGCCTTGATCCCGAAACCGATCAGGAACAATAGGAACACCCCGTTACGTTTCCCCGGCGGCATCTGGTTACCCAAGGCATGAAACCCATCAAACTCATAGCTGCCAGCAGCCTGGAACAGCAGCAGGAAGCCAATGATCAGGCACCCCGTGCCAATGTGCGACATCACAAAATATAAAATCCCCGCGCCGCGCGCCTCGGCGTTCTCATGCTCGTAACTGACCAGGCAAAAGGACATCAATGCCATGACCTCCCAGGCCAGCAGGAAGAAGAATGCGTTGCCGGCCAAAAAGACCAGCGTCGTGGCCAGCATCAGCAGGTTGAAAAACGCGCCGAGCACCCCCACGTTCTTTCGTCCAAAATAGCCCCGGGCATATCCCATGGAGAAGAGCGACAACGCCACCCCGAGCAAGGAAACGATCATCACAAAGAACAGCCCCAAGGCGTCAGGACGTATGTTGAACCGTAGGAAAGGCAAGGACGACGGGCATAAATCAAAACCAGTCGCAGGAATGCCGGATGTCAAAGTCAACAAACTTGCTGCGGTCAGTCCCATGGCTGCCAGCAGACAACACGCGAAGGAAACGGCATGAGCCACGCGTTCCATCCGTTGGAAGACAAACCCGCCCAAAGCCCCCGCCAGATAACTCAGCAACCCCAACTGCAATAACGCCCCGGCCAGAGGTTCCATGGCTAAAACCTCCCGCCATTCCACGGCACTCTTGTCATGCGCCGGATGCTTATGCCCGTCAGGTTCATACTATTATGTCACAGCATTCCCTGCGACCATACCGGTTTGGCCACAAAAGGCAACTTGCGTTTTCCATCTTCAAATTTCCGCTTCCAAAGGTGGCGTCACCATGAGGAAAAAAGGGGGTGGAACGTGGCAAAAAGATTATCTGGCAGAAAAATTACACCAATGAAGATAGGAGCTTGGAGTCAGGAACTGGAATGGGCGAGAAATTCAAACCGCGAAACACGGGTAAAAACGCGAAAGCTGAAAGCCAGGAGTTGGCTCGACTAAAGATAAGCATGAACCGCACTAAGATTTGACAGACCAGCGCCCCTCGATCAACCTCTCCCCGACATCGCTGGAAGCAGTCGCGGACCTAACTCGGTTAGCAGGGAGCTCGTTGGTGACAGCGGTTGAAATTCCCGAGGTTGACCTGGACAGCACTGGATGTGGGTGGCCTTGGGTTGGGACGTTCGGATGAATATAGGAGAGGGAACACCTGCATTTTTGCAAGGCCTCGAACTCCAAGACCACCTTTCGCGAAGCGAACGTTCCACTGCGGGGCATCTGACTCGTGGCGGGCTTGGGAAGCCAACCTGACTTTCATGCACTTTTTCGGCGCTCTTGCGCCACGCAAATAGTTGGCATTTCGCCTGCTGTTGGTTGCCGTCTAATAGCCGCACCGACAGGTGCGACCATTTTTCCCCAGGGTGATATGGTATAAGAGGTGCCTGTGCCCGCCCTCACCCACCCTGCGGCCACCCATCCCCGGTAAGGGATGGTGGTTTTAAACCAAGCTCATTTGATCGTGGTGATTATTTCCGACCGCGCGACGGAATGCCCGCCGTCCGTGCGAGTTCCCGGTGAATGCGGGCCACGCGTTCCACCTGGCCTTTGGCTGGGAAGCGTTCGTAAAAGCCTTCGTTGCGAAATGCGCGCGCCTGTTCCGTCCAGGGTGCCAGCTGTTCGCGCCAGCGTTCGACCCGGTTTTCGATCGGCTCGGCATCCTTGGCGGTGAGATCGGCGCAGACCCGCAGCAGGGCTTTAAGTGTGACTGGCTTCGTCACCATGTAATCCGCGTTGCCCCAGGATTCGCCCCAGACTTGCGCGGCGGCCTTGAGAAAATCGCGCACCATGCCATAATACGTGGCGGCCTGGCGTTTGTCCGGCCCGGCCGGTTCAATTTGCGGCCAGGCCAGTTTTACCCAGCGATGGATTTCGTTGAAGAGTTCGGCTTGGAGAATCCACTTTTCCTGTTTGCTGCGGCCGCCCAAGCGGTTGATGCGGTAGCGCAACGGACTGTCCGCCTCGCTGTACAGCAACTGGACGATGGTCGCCGCAAAGCGCCGGTCCGGATCGCTCCATGAAACGCGCTCGTACAAGTCCACCAGGTGACTCTTGTTGATGCGCGTCGGGGTCGAGTTGATGATGACGAACATCTCGGTGGCGAAGTCCTCGCTTCGGCCGTCGAAAATGATACACGGCACGCGGATGTTCTTGGCCTCCTCCGGATGGGTGCGTTCATAGGATTGGAGCGCGGCCAGGCGGTGCTGCCCGTCAATGATCAGGTATTTGTCATGTGGTTCCTGCAACCGGCCGACGCCGCTGCCGTCGGTCCACGCCTCAAAATGCAGTTGCTGCGACGTGAACAACAGGACGGTTCCCGGAATGGGCGGCTGGGTGCTGGCGGTTTCGTAGAAGTTTTTGATGGCGCGGACTTTGATTTCGGAAAGTTGGCGCTGAAATGCTTTGTCGCTGCGTTCGATGCGGGCGATGAACTGGGTGACGTCGTCCGCTGGCTGCACAGCCTCGGGTTGATTCACCAAGCCTTCCTCGTCGTAGAAACGGCTGATGAACCGCACCCGGCTCAGCAACTGCTCTGACGGGTACGAGGCAAAGTAGAAAACAGCATCTTTTTGTCGAATCTGCGTGGCGATCATAATGGTATATCCTCAATTCTGGCTCTTGGGGCACGGCCTGTTGGTTTTGGCCCTGCCGCTCGTAAACAAGGAAACCCAATCGGCGGTAAAAAAGCAAGCGGGAAACCGCGAGTTATTCAGCTTTTAATAGGCTAAGGCAGCAGGTAGCCTTGATCATCTTTTATGCGAATATCCTGGTTTGCGAGTTTGTGTTTACTGACACCAGCGCTGCTGGCTCAACCTGCTCCCGCGACGGTGCCGGGGGTGAAGCTGCTGTTTGATCTCAGTGCCAAGGGCGCTGCCGACGCCGATTCGCGCCTTGTCCCGTCCTCCGCCCAAGTGACGTTTGCCAGGTCGCAAGATCCGAATGCGCCGGGCCTCACCGTCACCATTCAGCCCGGCAAGGAGGGCTACCCCGGTATCAACCTCAAGCCGCCCGGGAATGTCTGGGACCTTTCCGCCTATGGCCGCGTGGAAGCGCGCGTGGTCAACACCGGCGCCAAAGCGGTCTCCGTTTCGCTGCGCGTGGATAACAACGGCGACTGGCAGGCGGGCCCGTGGAATACCGAGAGCGCATTTATCAAGCCGGGGACGACTGGCACGGTTACGGTGATTTTCGGCTTTTCCTATGGCCGTAAACCCGGTTACGCGCTGAATCCAGCGGCGGTGGTGAACTTCCTGCTGTTTGCCACCAAGTCCGACGCGGTGCAATCGTTTCGCCTGGAATCATTGGTCGCGACTGGATCAGCCGGGGAAAAGCCGCCGGTGGACCCCAACTCGATTCGCACCAAACCCAAGGACGGCATCCTGTTTGGCGCGGGAGTGGTGCTGGATGCCGCCAAGCAGCTTTCCGCCCAAGGCGCGCAAGCCTCCGTCATCACCGAAGGCCAGCGGCCCATCATCAAGGTGGTGTGTCCCGCAGGGCAGGCGAATGCCTCGGCGGCGCTCAAGCCGGCGGTGGGCCGTTGGGATTTGCGCGACGCCCTGGAGGTGCGCGTGAAGCTGCGCAATGGCGGCGCACGGCCCGTCCTCCCGCGCCTCCGGGTGGAGAGCAATGGCGGCCCGTCGGATTGGGCGTCGGCTGCGGCTCCGCTGGCGCCGGGCACTGTCCAGGAATTGGCGGTGTCCTTCCTCAGTGCCTCAATTTGGAACGGCAAACCCAACACCGGCAGCCGGGTCACGCATGACGCCGTATCCGCCATCACCATTGGGGTGGAGAAAGCCGACGGCGAAAGCGTGCTGCTGGTGGAATCCATCCAGGCCGTGCTGCCGCCCGCGCCCGCCATGCCCGACTGGCTCGGCAAACGCCCGCCGGTGCCGGGCGATTGGGTGAAGACGTTTGACGAAGACTTCACGGGCAACACGGTGGACGCCTCCCGCTGGCGGGTCTATGCCGAGAATTACTGGGACAAGACTAGCCATTTCAGCAAGGACAACGTGATCGTCGGCGGCGGGGTGGCGCGGCTGCGCTACGAAAAGAAACGCGGGCATCACAATGATGATCCCAAGCTGAAGGAGAGCAATTACGCCTCCGGCATCCTGGACACCTACGGCAAATGGACCCAGTGCTACGGCTACTTCGAGGCCAGGATGAAGCTGCCCGCTGCCCCCGGCCTGTGGCCCGCATTCTGGATGATGCCCGACCGCGGCGCGTCCGCCGATCCGCAATGGAAACGCCAGGACACCGGCAACGGGGGCATGGAGTTCGACATCATGGAGAATCTGACCCGCTGGGGTGCCAGCCGCTACAACATCGCCATGCACTGGGATGGCTACGGGAAAACCCACAAGAGTATCGGCACGGATAAAATCTATGTCCAGCCCGACCGGGATGGCTATATTACGACTGGTTTACTCTGGACGCCCGGCTCCGCCGTGTATTACGGCAATGGCCGCGAAGTGGCCCGCTGGGATGATCCCCGCGTTTCCAACGTGCCTGCCATCCTGATGTTCACTCTACCCATGGGCGGTTGGGACAACAACGCACTGGATGACGCGCAATTACCCGCCGACTTCATCATTGATTACGTGCGCGTCTGGCAGCGGAAAGACCTGGCGAAATAGGGTTACCGGCTGCTGCGCACTGCCGTACCAACAAACAGCAGCACCATCGCCAGGATGAAGATGATCAGGATAATCCAGACCAGCACCGAGGTGCGGTATTTGATGTGCGGCGTTGCGGCGATGACCTTCTTGTACTCTTCTGAAAAGACCATCCGGCCTTTTTTGCACAGTAACAGGTAGAGGATGTAACCATTGATCAGCGTTCCGAACGGGAATGCCAGCATGCCAAGGCCGGCGAGCACTGCGCCCACTATTCGCGACCATGGCTTGAGATTTCGCAGTCCGAGTCCCACCCAGAATTGCAGCGGCGCCAGCACCAGCCAGAAGACAGCTATCAGCATTGTTCCGCCTGATCTGGCCCCCAGCGACACAATGCCTATGATTGTCACAATTATGGCACCGAACAGATAAAGCGACCCCACTGATTTGACGGATGACTCATGGGATAGGTGATCTTTGCGAGTTTGTTCCGCCGCCATTTCTATGCTGCTGGCGCCTTCGCGCAATCGTTGCAGGGCGATGGGCTTGCAGTCCGCGCAAACCGCACGGCCGCCGATTTGCACCAGGCCGCTTTCGAGGACTGATCGCTCGCACTCCGCGCAGGTCAACATGCTTTCACCGGTGGATACCACCGGTGGGATGCTGAGGGTTTCATAGGGTTTCCATTCCGGCATCCCTTCATGCCAGACCAGGGTTTGGGGGGTAATGACGCCCTGCCGCACCAGTTGATCAAACTCGGTTTGGTCCAGGGGGCCTTTGCGCTCATCATTTGCGGCGTAATACCAGTCCATAGATACAATCAGGGCCAATGGTTGACTTAAATTGTATGGCATGAGAACCACATTCCATGCAGCGACGCAAGTCTTACTTCACCCGAGACGCTGAATATAATGTGGGGATGGGCGGGCCCGCTCAACTCACCGGCACTAGGCAGACGCGTTCGCCCTTGTCATTGCGGGTAATGCCTTGGGCGCGCGGATCGAGCGTCAATTGCCCATCCACCATGAACGCGTACCGGTGATGGCCATGGACTAACTCCATGGTCAGGAACCAGCCGCCGTCCGGAAGCTGGCGCATGAGGTGCTGCGTTCCATCCCATTCATTAAAATCTCCTACCACACTCACGGACTGCGCGTGTGGCGCATTACAAATGAAATTGATCGCCCGCAAGGTTTTCTTGGGCACCGGGCGCTTCAATCCAAAACCACTGTTCGTCATATACGTCATAACACCTGTTCAACCACATCGCGTGGATGCATCTCCTGCCACCACGTCCATCACCACGAGCATTTGCAAACGTGTGATAGAGCCAGTTTTATGCGAGTCTGGCCAGATGACAAGCTTTTCATTTGGACACCCGTGATTTTTTTGAAATTCATTTCCAAACATGCACTCTCCTGGCGTCCGGGAATATACGAAGCCTCCTGTTCCTGACCCGCCGCCCTGCTGCCCAAACGATTCGATCCCGGCGTCTTATTGCGCGTCCTGCATCAGATGATCCACCCGGTGAAGTGATGGCGGATAGCAGGCTTGTGCCATGTAATGGCGATGTGGTTCATCCCAGCATTGACCCGGCGCGGCGGTTTCCCCTACTCTCCCCACGAACCCCCACTTCCAGGTTCATGGGTTCAAAGAGCGAAATTCTTCTGTTCGGAGAAGTCTCACCTGTATCCTCTCCCTCGGGGAGAGGATTGCATTATCCGGCTGAGGGAATCGGCTTAATCGCTTCACTTGCTTGCGGGTAATTCCGCAGCCATGGGCCCCCCCGAACCACCGCTTCCAGCTTAAACCAAACCGGGCTTGAGGCAGCCCTGGGGTGGCGTTGCGGCATAGTCTTTGCCCTCGACTAATTGCCGGTGCTTCGCAATATTGGACGGCAGATGAAGCGAGTGTGTGTGCAATGCGGTTCGAATCCCGGTTTTGCGCCCGTCTATCTGGAGGCGGCGCGTGAGCTGGGACGCGTGCTGGGCCGCCAGCGCCTGGAGCTGGTTTATGGTGGGGCGGCGGTCGGCCTGATGGGCGCGGTCGCGGATGAGGCGCTCACGGCCGGAGCGCGGGTGATCGGCATCATTCCCGAATCGTTTGCGCACCGGATCGCGCACCTGCGGTTGACGGAGTTGCACGTGGTGCCGGGCATGCATGAGCGGAAAGCGATGATGTTCGAGCGGTCGGATGGGTTTGTGGCGTTGCCGGGCGGGTATGGCACGCTGGATGAAGTGTTCGAGGTGCTGACGTGGGCGCAACTGGGCTTTCACCAGAAGCCGTGCGGGCTGCTGAACGTCAACGGGTATTTCAACCGGCTGATCGGATTCCTAGATCATGCCGCCGCCGAGGGGTTCCTGAAGCCGGCGCACCGGGAGATGCTGCTGGTGGAGGACACCCCGGCCGCGCTGCTGGAGCGCCTGGCCGGTTATCATCCGCCGCAGGTGGATAAGTGGATGGAGAAAACACGCATGTGACCGGCCAGGTTATTCCCGCTGCAACGGGATTTTAGCTTTGGTGGAAAGGTAGCGGATTCCCAACGTGTGAAACCAATGAAATAGCTGGGTGGGAAAATCCATCAAACGCCAAAGGCGCTGAGCAAACGGCGGGTAATGGGTTGCAGGAAACCTACTCGTAATCGTTACCAGGTTAATGCCAGCCTCTCGTTGCCTCGGTTATTGCATCAGGGCTTCGATTTCGTCGGCCTCAATGGGAATGCCAGCCATTAAGTCCACCGGGCCACCCTCGGTGAGGTGGATGGTGTTTTCGGTGCGGATGCCGAAACCTTCTTCCTTGATGTAGATGGCTGGTTCGCAGGTCAACACCCAGCCGGGCTGTAATTTCTGATGCACATACATCACATCATGCACATCCAACCCGATGGGGTGCGCCACGCCATGCATGAAATATTTACGCACGGCGGGATTGTCCGGGTCCTGTTTCCGAATATCCGCCAGTTTGAGCAGGCCAAGGTCCACGCATTCCTTTTCAATGAGTTGCTCGGTCTCACGGCGTAAATCCAGGATGGATTTGCCGGGTTGCATGGCTTGGACGATCTGCCGGAACACGCGCAGAACGGCTTGATACACCTGCTTCTGCCGGCGGGTGAATCGCCCGCTAACGGGAATGGTCCGGGTGAGATCGGACATATAGTTACCGTACCCGGCGGCGACATCCAGCAACAACAGGTCCCCGCGTTTGCACACCTGATCGTTCTGATTGTAATGGAGCACGCAGTTATTTCCGCCGCTGGCGATAATCGGCGGATAGGCGAAACCGCCACGGTGCCGGATAAACTCATACGCGAAATCCGCCTCGACTTCCGCCTCGTTGATGCCCGGCTTGACCCGCTTCAGTACACGCCGAAAACCTTTCCCGGTAATATCACAGGCCTGCTGAATCAACTCGACTTCGAGCGGCAGTTTGAGGATGCGCAAGTCATGCATCAATTGGGCGAGCCGATGGTAGGTGTGCAATGGATAGCGCGCCTGGCACTGACGGATGAAACGGGCATCCCGGGTTTCCACGCTGATGGCGGCGCGATAATGTTCATTCGCGTTCAGGAACACGTGGTCTGACTCGCACATCAACTGGTGGAACACCGAATCAAAGTCGGCCAGCCATTTGATGGTTTTTATGCCGGTCAGTTTGATGGCCTCGTCTTTGGAAAGTTTGTGCCCTTCCCAAATGGCCGACAGGTCACTCGGTTGCCGCAGAAACAATACCTCCCGCAACTTCGCATCCGCCGCGTCCGGCGCCAGCACCAAAATGGTTTCTTCCTGCAAAACTCCGGTGAGATGAAACAGATCGGCGTTCTGATGATGGCCCAGCGACCCATCCGCATTGGTGGGCATGATATCGTTGGCATTCAGCACGACCAATGCGCGTTTGGGGAGCAGTTGCCGCAATCGCTCGCGATTTTGTACAAAAAGGTCCTGAGAGATGAGAACTGGTTTCATGATGATTTGATCTTAAAGGAACACTCTCTACGAAATTAATTGCTTGGGCAGAACAACTTGGAAAAGGGTGCCTTGCTCCGGCGTGGATTCAAACCCAACCGTGCCCTTGAGATAAGATTCCGTAAGCAATTTGGCGCCATACGTTCCCAAGCCGCGTCCGTTCCCCTTGGTCGAAAACGACCGGTTGAACAACTGGAGTTGTACTTTTTGAGGAATGACACCGGGATTATGCACAGTAAATTGCACGCCATCTCCAGCCGGCGCACAGCCGAGCGTGACGGTCTCCCCAGGGCGAATGGCTTCCAGGGCATTTTTCACCAAGTTACCCAACACCCGTTTCAGAATGGTGGCATCACTGATAAGGGCCATGCTGGGGCTGTTATCGGCCACCACCAGGTTCCGCTCCTTGGCAACCTCATGATTGCGAAATAAATCCACGACGCTCAGGAGCAGCATCTTGCTGTTCAGCGGGGTGGCAGCAACCACCAGCTCGTTGCTCTCCGCCATGGTCAGGTCTATCTGCGCCTGGATTTGGTCCAGCAGGTCGTGGCAGGCATGTTCGGCAACTTTCAACTCTGGCTTCAGGTTGTCTGGCACCTGAAATTTCAACAGGCCAAGCAACCCCTCCAATGCTCCAGCCGTATTGACGACGTCATGGAAGAAGATGCGTTCCAAGACACGCCGGCGTTTTTGATGACTGATGTCGCTGACGCTGAACAACGAAAAGGTTTGCCCTTCATGGGTAAACGGGCTGGCGTACACCAGGATGTCAAGCGCCTCGGTTTTACATTGAATTGTGCGGGTGAGCCGGCACTCCTGAAGGTCACTGTGCCCCGCCAGACTGGCGAGAATGGCTTTTACCGCGCCGCACTCGGAGCAAAAACGTGAAGTACCGCAGCCACCGGTATGTTCGCAGGCGTGAATACACCCCAGCGCCTCGCCGGGCCGCAACCCCAATAATTGATCACACGATCTATCCGGCGTCAGTTGCCGGACATTCTGACTGGCAAAAATAATCTGGCGTTGCGGATTAAGGACGAAAATATAGTTGAGTACCGAATTGAGCAGCTTGGGGGTAAGCGGCTGGGTGTCAAACGCCCTGGCCTGCTGGTGGACGATATTCACTGGCACCCGCTCCGCCGACGCGAAGTCAGTCAATGGTACTGTGGTCGCTGCTGCCATACAGAAGAAGACATATCAGAAATTCCAAGCGCTTTCAACATCTATCACCGCAGAAATCGTAGCTGGCTGGAAAAATGCCGCATAAGACCTGATTACTTCTGCCGATAATGGATGGTGGGCGTCTCGCGCAGCCTTTGGGCGGCTTGCTCGGGAGTTAAATCGCGTTGCGGTTCCGCCAGCATTTCGTAGCCCACCATGAATTTGCGGACCGTGGCCGAGCGCAACAGCGGCGGATAAAAGTGCGCGTGCAATTGCCAGTGGCGAAAGTCACCATCCTCGGTCGGTGCGCCATGCCAGCCCATGGAATACGGGAAGCTGGTTTCAAACAGATTATCGTAGCGGGTCAGACCGCGCTTGAGAATATCAGCCAGGGAAGCCCGTTCGATGGCAGTCAAATCCGTCAACCGGAGTACGTGTCGTCGCGGAACCAACAGTAGTTCAAACGGCCAGGTAGCCCAATACGGCACCACCAGCGCCCAATCCGCGTTGAGTTCAATCAGCCGGGTCTTGTTTTGGATCTCCTGTTTCACATAATCCAGCAGCAGCGGGCGGTGATTCTGCAATAAATACTGTTTTTGTGAAATTTCCTCCTGCATGACGAAGCGCGGCAAAAAGTTCCCGGCCCAAATCTGACCGTGCGGATGCGGGTTGGAGCAGCCCATCACGGCACCCTTGTTCTCGAAAATCTGCACCCACCGATAGCGCGCGCCGAGTTCGGATAATTGCTGCGCCCAAGTATTGATGACGTTAATGATTTGTTCCACTGGCATTTCAGGCAGGGTGAAATCATGACGCGGTGAAAAGCAGATCACGCGACAGGTGCCCTGAACCGGTTCGGCCCGAAACAGTTCGTCAGGCGCATTGCCTGTCATTGGCGTATCAGCCAGGAGCGCCGCAAAATCGTTAGCAAAGACATACACACCGTCGTACTTGGGATTCACCAACTCCCCTGCCCTTTGGTTACCCGGGCACAGATGGCACTGGGGATCATGCTGAGGCCGGCTTTCATTGCCGGTGCTTTCACGTTGCCCCTGCCAGGGACGCTGCGTGCGATGCGGGGAAACCAGAATCCAATCACCAGCGAGCGGATTATAGCGGCGGTGCGGGTGCAATTCAGGGTTAAAGTTATTCATGGCAATATGCGGTTGAATTCTCCCTGCCGGATTCAGACCGACAGCAGACTTGCATTCACTCAGTAAAGCTGGGCCGCTAGCCCTTGATCAACTTGGCACCATGCGCGGGCCGCGACACAAACAAGGTGGGCTTGATCTGGGTACGTTGCTGGTATTGTTCGGTGATAATCTGTGAGATGTTGCCAATGGCGGTATTCTTGACCAACGCCACGGCGCAACCACCAAACCCGCCGCCGGTCATGCGACAGCCAATAACGCCGCCTTGGAAGCCAATGCTTTGGGCGATTTCCACGATGACATCCAGTTCCGCGCAACTGACTTCATAATCATCCTTGAGCGAATAATGGCTGGCGTACATGAGCCGCCCGGCTTCTGGCCAATTGCCAGAACTGATGGCTTTGGCGGCGGTGGTGGTGCGTTCAATCTCGCCAATAATGTGACGGGCGCGGCGGAATACCACCGGATCCATTTTGGCCTTGGCCGCTTCGAGCATGGGCATTGTGGCATCGCGCAAGGCGGGCACTCCCAGAATGCTGGCGGCGGTTTCGCACTGTTTGCGCCGGGTCGGGTATTCGCTGCCGGTTAGTTCGTGCTTCACGTTGGTATTGATGATGAGCACAGAAACCTCCGGATCACTCATGGGCACCAGCTCGGTTTTCCGCGAGCGGCAGTCAAGCAGCAACACATGGTTGGCCTTGCCCATGACAGAGATGAATTGATCCATGATGCCGCATGGCATGCCGGCAAATTCATGCTCGGCCTTCTGGCACAGCAACGCCTTGTCCACCGGATCCAGCGTTTTACCCGTGACCGCCTCGAACAAGGTCGCACTCGACACCTCGAAGGCGGCGCTGCTGGAGAGACCACCCCCCAACGGCACGGAGGTGTCAATCATCACATCCAGGCTGCCCAAATCCGCACCGAGGCGTTGGAAACCGGCGATGACTCCCTTGACGTAGTTGGCCCATTTCGGTTGGCCCGGTTTCAAGGGTTCGTCGAGGTTGACCACGGCATCCCCTTCGAGGTTGGCGTCGGTCAGGAGGATGCGCGGAGAGTCCACGGTGCCAACAGGACGATCCGCCGCCAGCACGGTGTACCGCTCAATCGCCATGGGGAACACAAAGCCGTCATTGTAGTCCGTATGTTCACCGATGATGTTGACGCGTCCCGGCGCGGCGGCAATCCAACGAGGTTGACGTCCAAAACGCTTGGCGAATTTATCCGCCGTCTGCCTGGCAAAAGTATCAAGGTTCATGTTCATTTCTATTGTGTGGCTGATAAATAAGGTTAATTGGTGTTTGGTTCAACAAGAATCCGGCTTGAGGACGGCTTATTCCACCTTCCATTCCAGGATGCCACCGGAAAATTTGGGCGGCAGTTTGACCGTCAACCACCCCAAGGGGAGCCGTACTACTTTTGCCCGTAATAAGCCGTCGGGCCGTGCTTGCGCAGAAAGTGCTTATCCAAGAGCACCTGCGATATGGGTTGCGCTTGCGCGTTGACCCGGTACGTGGCCAGGGCGATCTCCGCCACCTTCTCCAGGATCATCGCGTTCTCCAGCGCCTTCTCCGTCGTGAATCCCCAGGTAAACGGACCATGACTGGCCACCAGCACCCCCGGGATCTGATCCGGATTCAACTTGCGCGAACGGAACGTCTCTTCGATCACCTTGCCGGTGTTCAACTCGTAATCCCCGTCAATCTCCTCCTGCGTCATCTGGCGCGTCAGCGGCACGGAACCATAAAACGTATCCGCATGCGTGGTCCCCAGGCAGGGGATTTCCCGACCGGCCTGCGCGATGGCCGTGGCATTCACCGAATGCGCATGCACCACTCCCCCGAGCGATTTAAAAGTACGGTACAGATGCAGGTGCGTGGGCGTATCCGAAGAAGGGCGATACTTGCCCTCCAGAACCTCCCCGGTACTGAGCGACAACACGACAATATCCTCCGGCTTGAGCTTATTGTAAGCCACGCCGCTGGGCTTGATGGCCATGATGCCCGCCTTGCGGTCCACGCCGCTGGCGTTGCCCCAGCTCAAAATCACCAAGCCGGCCTCAATGATGCCCACATTGGCCCGCCACACCCGTTCTTTTAATTGTTCAAACGCCATGTTTAGTCCTTCGTTCGGTACCGTGCTTATAAAGACCTTGCACGACAAAGAATCAACCAAATTTTTCCCAGTTTCTCATTTTATTGTCTTGCCCTCATTTTGCCAGCCGCCAAGCGGTGGGGAAATGGGAAAAATCAACGTGGCAAAGCGGGTTGCGCTGTGAATAACTGCACCTCACCCACCTGCGGCGAATAAATGGCGGCATCACTGCTCAGTTCAATCTTCAGGTAGGCCGCCGGAACGGCCAACTCTTTCACTGGCATCAACACCACGCGCGACCAACCGGATTTGATGGCGACGGTTTCCTTTGCGATGTCCACTTCGTGCCACTGCTGTTTGTCCGCCGAAGTGAAAATACGAACCTTTGGTCCGGCCTTGCCTGCAAAGGTTCCGGTGACATAGGTGGTGATCTTGAACCGCGAGATGGCGTTACCGCGATAAACGACGTGCTGCGGCATATTGGTTCCACTGCGGCGCAAACGTTGCATGCGTCCCTCGAAATAATCGGGATTACTGGAATCGAAAATCAAGTTATCGGTGTGGCTGAAAACGTTTGAGAAATCACGCAGCGCGTCCACAAACGGCGAGCCTTGCACCAACGGAACACTGGCGGGCGGCACAGTCTCGGCCGGCAGCCACGCCAAGCCGGCACGCCCAAACTCTTCCCGGTTCGGCGCGCGTCCATGCTTGGCGGTGAAGTCGGCGACATAAGCCCGGGCTTGCTCCAAGAACTTCTGGTGCGTGAAATACACCGGCTGCTTGATGCCCTGATCGTCAATCAGCCAGAAGCCGCGCTGCCGGCCTTCGGGAGTGACTTCATTGTTATACATCTCCCAGTAAAGGATGAAGGGACAACCCCAGCTTAAGCCGGCGCGCATGACATGCCGCGCCAGCGTGGCCTGCGCCTGCGCCGTGTTACCCAGCAACAGCATTCCATATTCGCCGATGAAGACACGCTTGCCGGGAATTGCCGGTTTGGGCGTCAGCCGCGCCTGAAGATAATCCAGCGACTCGGCGTAGCTCTTTTCGATATCGCCATGCTGCGCGTCGTAACTGGAATAGGAAACGAAGTCCGGGTTGGTTTGCGGCAGCACTTTGTTGGCGACGCGCACCTTTCCCTCCATCGCGTCGCGCACACGGTTCACCTCAATATAATAATAGACGTACACATTGGCGTGCGGTGTTTCGCGCCGGGCGTCGTCCACGGCTTTCTGCCGGGTATTGGCCCAGTTGATCATGTCCTGAACCTCTTCGGTGGATGGCACGTACTTCGGGTTGGTGTGGGTCAACAGCCAGTCACCTTCCCAATTACCCAGATAAAACGACTTTCCCGTGCCGTTGTAGGTTTTCAGCAGATACTTCGCCAGTTCGTAGGTTTCTTCACGTTCGGCACCCAACCGTTTCGCCGCAAACGCCCCACCGCCCGGCGCGCTCAGAGGCGACACCCACATCACATAATGGGCAAACGGCAGCTCAAACACCGCCCGAACCGCCGGGTCGCGCTCGGCGGTTTCAGCCAGGGTGCGCGGTTTTGGCGTAACGCCGCCCTGGGGTGTCAGTGAAAATTTAAGCGTGCTCGACCCCATTGCCAAGATAGCGCGGGCGGTTTCGACAAGCTTCGGTTCTTTGGTAAACTGATAGGAAGCGCCGATGGTTTGCGTGCCGATGACGTAATTATACGTATCCAACGACGCGCCCCCAACGGCCGCAGCCCCTGCACCTTGGGCAAGCACCAGCAGGACTACCCCGATGGCAAGTCTCGGCAGTTTTAACAGGTCAACGATTGTCATACGCCAATAATGCCAATGCTCGGATAGGATGGCTACACGATTGGTTTAGGACGATGAATTCGGACCAGTGGATGACTAAAATCGGGGTTCAAGGCACGCGCAATTGGCCCTTGGAATTCAGGATCATTTCGGGGCGGCCTTTGAACTCGGTCACTTTACCGCTGACTTCGACGGTCTGGTTCGAGAGGGCCTCCAGGTTGGTGAAAATATTGAAGTTTTTGGCAAACACTACCGCCGTGAAGACTTGTTTGGGGTACTTTTCCTCAAAGTTGAGCCGGATGATTTTATCGTTCTTATGCACCTCGGCAACCCGGCCCACCACAACGGCATTAGTGCCAATTACACTGCGGGCGTCTTTGGCTGGAGTGGGTTTCACCAATTCCCCGGTTTGGGCGAAGCAAAGCAGCGCGGCCCCGAGACCAAGCGCCATCAGAATGGGTTGATTTTTTTTCATAGATCAGTGTTTTTGGTTGGCAAGTTGTTTGGCCAGACGCAGCGCGGCCACCATGCTGTAGGCATTCGCAACGCCCCGCCCGGCGATGTTATACGCAGTGCCATGATCGGGCGACGTGCGGATGAATGGCAGCCCCAGCGTCCAGTTGATCCCGCCCTCGAAGGCCACCATTTTCAAGGGGGCCAATCCCTGGTCGTGATACATGGCCACCACGGCGTCATAATCCCCGCGATAGACGTAATAAAAAAGCGTATCCGCCGCAAACGGCCCCTCGGCGTCCACCCCGCGCGCCCGCACAGCGTCCACGGCGGGCCGGATGGTGGTGATTTCCTCGGTTCCAAATTCCCCGCCTTCCCCGGCGTGAGGATTCAGGCCGCAAACACCCACCTTGGCACGCGGCAGACCGAGATCGCGGCAAGCCTGCGCGGCCAGTTCAATGGCCAGTTCCACCTTGGTCCGGGTGATCGCCGCCGCGAGTTTTTGCATGGCAATATGGGTGGTTACCAGCGCCACGCGCAGCCAGCGACCGCGGTCATCCGCCCCCAAAAGCATCATCGCCGTGCGGTCCGTGCCGGAAAATTGGGTCAACAATTCGGTCTGCCCGACGAACGGGATGCCCGCACGATTGATGGCTTCCTTGTTCACCGGTGCCGTGACCATTGCGGCAATCTCCCCGCGCCGACAGCGTTGGGCAGCGTCGTTCAGCCAGGCGACCGCCGCACGAGCGGCTTCGGAATCGCCGGCTTTTAAATCCAGAGGCAAAGCAGCGGAAAGCGGATTGTGAACAAAAAAACGCCCGGTGGTTTGCGTATCCGGAAGACCTTCCTGAAGCGGAAGATTAAGCCCCAACTGAAGGTTCAGCCGCTGCAACCCTGGAAAATCTCCCAACAATAAATAGCGCGTTGAATCCGCATTGACTTCGGCCGCGAGCGCTTTGAGTGCGACCTCCGGGCCAATCCCGGTGACATCCCCCAAGGTGATTCCAATCATACGCACCACTGGCTAATTACTGATCAGGTGGACGTAGGTGCTCTTTTCCATCTTGGCGACCCAATTCTTGCGCAAACGTTCCAGTTCCTGATCGGCCAGTTTTTGCTCGATCACCTCGCGCACCTCAGCAAGGGGGCGGACGTGCTGGAGAACGCGTTCTTCGAGGTACAGAATCAGGTAACAATCCGGCAACTCAATCACCCGGCTATGTTGCTTGGGCTTGAGCGCAAAAGCGATGGCATCCGATTCCTTGGGTAAATCTCCTTTTTCCCAGCCGTGCCAGGCAGAAGGTTTTTCGGGAGCGGCATCCCAGCGGCCACCGGGTTCCCTCTCCTTCAGGTCATGATACTGATCCGCGAGTTTGACGAACTCCGAACCACCATCCAGTTGGGCGACAATCTGCTGGGCGAGTTTGGCGGCGTCCGTTCGGCTCTTGGAAATCTGAAGCCGACGCAATTTGACATTTTCTTTGACAATAAAATTCGTCTGGTTGGCAGCGTAAAAGGATTCCAGTTTATAGGGGCTGACGAGGATCTTTTCGCGCGGCACAAAATGCGCGTTCATGAAGCTGACAATCAGGTTTTCCCGTTCTTCCCGGTACCAGGACTCGTAGGTTCTTCCCTGGGCTTGCAGGGAACGGACAAGGTTGGCGCGATTTTGGAACTGCCCTTCCTTGATCTTTTGCTCGATTCGCCGCTCGATGACGCTTTCCGGAACGGAAAAATTACGTTTATACTCATACATGATCATCTGACGCTCGATTTTGATGCGGGCGGATTCGCGAATCGCATCAGTGACCTCGGACTCGAGTACTTGCGGTTGGCCCATCAGCCTGGTTTGCAGGCTGCGGATGGTGGGCAGCGCAAGGCGTTGGATTTCCGACAGCGTAATAATGCTGTCTTCCACCACGGCGGCCACGCGATCAAAGGCGGGCAGTTCCTGGGCTGTCACCGTGCCCAAGCCGCCCATCGCCATCAGTAAAATTAAGCCAAATTGCTTCATAGCAGGTGCAGTGTAGAGGTGAAAACCGGGCGGGTCAAGGATGCCGCCGGGTTAAAGCAATTTTTTATATTCGGGCTTATCCGCCAGCTTTTTCACCATTTCCTTGACCTTTTGCGCCTGGCTCTTGTGCGCCACCATGGTGGCATCGTCCGTAAGCACCAGAATGGCGTCGCGCAGGCCAACGAAGGCAATGGGGGTGCGATGCTTGGTGCGGGCGTCGAAGATGATATTACGGGCCGCGTCCACGTGGATGAAATCACCCACCACGGCATTGCCCTCCGGGTCCGCCTTGAGATGCCGGCCAATGGCATTCCAGGAACCCAGATCATCCCATTCAAACGCGCCGTCCGCCACGACGACATTGTGCGCCTTTTCCAGCAGCGCAAAATCAATGGAGATTTTCTTCACCTCCGGGTATTCCTTGGCGAGCACCTTATCCAATTTCCCCTTGGCGGCGGCCTCGAACCAGCGGTGACAGGCGGATTCCATCTCCGGCTGGTGATTTTTCAAACCCTCGGTGATGGTGACAAACGACCAGAGAAACATACCCGCATTCCAACGGTAATGCCCGCTGTTGACATATTCGAGCGCCTTGTCGTAATGCGGTTTTTCCACAAATTGCTCCGCGCGGAAGAAACTGGTCTTGTATTGTTTTCCGCCATGCGGCGTTGGTAAATTATTCCCAACCTTGATGTAACCGTAGCCGGTGGAAGGCTCGGTAGGCTTGATGCCGATGGTCACGATTACCTGCCCGCGCGACGCCAGGTCAAAGGCATCGGCCAACACCTGCTGGAATTTCTTTTCCTCGGGAATCACGTGATCCGAGGGTAGGACGGCCATGACACCGGTGGTGCAACGTGAACCAACGATGGCGGCGCCGAGTGTCACCGCCGCGCAGGTGTCGCGACCCACCGGCTCGGCAATGATGTTTGCCTTGGGCAGCTTGGGAAGTTGCTTGCGCACCTCGTCCAATTGGGCGGCATTGGTGATCACCAGGACGTTTTTCATCGGCACCACCGGCAGCACACGATCCACGGCCTGCTGCAACAACGAGCGATCCCCCAACAATTTGATCAGTTGCTTGGGCGTCTTTTCACGGCTTACCGGCCAGAACCGCTCGCCGCGGCCCCCGGCCATGATGATGACGTAATAGTTATCGTGGGTGGTGAATTTGGTTTTGGCTGCCATAAACTGGTTCTTTCAATACTGGGTTGCGTTTTAAACTGACTTCACGGCCTCGGCCATGGTTTTGACATAGGCTGCTGTTTTGCTGACGAGGTCCGGCGAGCATCCGTGCGTGGCAATCTGGTTCACAATCGCGCTGCCCACCACCACCGCCTCGGCGTGGCGGGCGACCTCCCGCGCCTGTTCCGGGTTGGAAACGCCGAAACCCACCGCAATGGGCAGTTCGGTATGCTCGCGGATTTTATCGGTCATTTGGGCGATGGTATCCGAGACCTTGGTTTGCATGCCTGTCACGCCCTCGCGGGAGACATAATAAAGAAACCCGGCGGCATGTCTGGCAATCAAGCCCATGCGTTGTTCCGGCGTCGTCGGCGCGATCAAATAAATATTGCACAACCCTGCCTCTCGCATGAGGCGTTCATATTGCACCGCCTCCTCGGGGGGCAGATCCAGCGTCAGCAGACCATCCACACCAGCTTGGGCGGCATCGCGGACAAACCGTTCAAGCCCGTATTGGTGCAGGAGATTGTAATAAATGTAAAAGACGATGGGGAGTTGCGAAGCCTTGCGAATTTCGATCACCGTCTGCAAGACCTTGGGGAGTGTGGTGCCGCTCTCAATGCCGCGTTGAGCCGCGAGTTGATTCACCAAGCCATCCGCGAGCGGATCGCTAAACGGCACTCCGAGTTCAAGCACATCCACGCCGACCTGGTCAAACGCCACGGCCAATTGCCGCGTGGCTTCCAGGTTCGGATCACCGGCGCCGATATAAACCACGAAACCCTTTTTGCCAGTGCGTCGTAATTGCTGAAACCGTTCTTCAATTCGATTCATGTGGAACAAGTTTCAAGCGTTTGCGCCAAAGTTTCAAGCGTTTTGCGCAGCCCGATCATTAAGCCAGGCTAAGCGGATGCCCTCCAGCGTCAAGTTAGGCGCCACGGCGGTGATTTCCCGCAGGCCGGTAGCCATAAGTTTGGCGTAACCGCCCGTAGCCACCACGGGCAGACGCGGATATTTTAGTTCCTGCTTCAATTCCACGATCAATTGTTTCACCAACCCACGATACCCATGTACCGCCCCAATCAACATGGCCTCCTTAGTACACTTACCGATCACGGTGCGCACCTCGTGGATTTCAATCCGGGGCAGCAAGGCGGTTTTCTCATGCAAATACTCCGTCATAGCAGAAAGACCAGGGGCAATGATTCCCCCTACGTAATCCCCACGCCGATCCACCACGTCAAACGTGACGGCGGTGCCGAAATCCACCACCACTGAGGGCGCACCAAAGAAATGCCGCGCGGCAATCGCATTAGCCAGGCGATCCGGCCCAATCGTTTCCGGATGCGGGTACTGGATGCCGATGCCGCGCACCGTGGCGGGGGTTAGTTCCAAGACTTGCAGCTTCCAGGTTTCCCAGGCGAACCGCTCGATCAACGGGGTGATTTGCGGCACCACGCTGCATAGCGCCACGCCCGCCGGACGTTTCCCAGTGCAAAAACGTTTCACAAGGCGACCAGCCGTGTCCTCATGCCAATCATGCGTGGGCACATCCGCCTGCCGTAAAATTTTCTTTTCGCTGGCCCACCCCACATGCGTGTGGGTGTTACCAATATCGAACAGCAACAACATACGTCCGGGAGCTTATGCGGAAACCGCCCGGGGAGAAAGAGGGAAATTTATGGGGTTCTTTCCGGGTATTCGCAAAACCTCAGTAGAGGATTTTTGGTTCCAAATCCCCGCCTCCCGGTTGCTCGCTCATGGAATCAGCGCGCCACCGCGTCTTCGGTTTAGCGAAGCAATGTGATAGGTGCTCCCCTTTTCTGCCGCTCATCCAAATGGGAGAGTCACCTGAGGGTTTATCACCAGACCTTCCCAACCCGTATAATTCGTAACGCACCAAAGCGAACGGTTGGAAAGAAAACCACGCCAAAACTGCACCATTTCTGCACCGTTTTTGAGATTTAAACGGTGCAGTTTTATGGGAAACTTCGACTGGGGCGGGGCTTGCGCCTTGCCGCAGGCTATTATGGGCCAATCCGACTCCCGAATGAGCTTCCGGCTCCGCTCCTTGTCGTTGCGGCTCCGTACCTGCTTGGCCCTCGTAGTTAGTGCGGCAGGACTCCTCCGGGCCACCTCGGTTCCGGGTGTCACCTTCCACGCGCGCCACGCTCTTAGACCCCGGCAAGCCGGTCCTGCCCTCACCTTTATCAGGCAGTTCCGTGTTGGGTTCCGGTAGGCAGACGCCGTCCCCACTTGCGGTTGATGGTATCGAGGCTGAATCGCTTAAGCAGGATGTTTGCATTTCTTGCCCCCAATCCGAAAAACATGAAGACCAATCCGGCTATGAACGTCAAAGACACTATGAATATCGTCTCAGGCGTTCTGTCTAGCACCTTGTGGTTACTGCCATTGGCCGCACTCTGCGCCGCCGATGCCCCGTTAACTTTCCAGGATCCCAAGCCCCAGCGCTACGAGTTCACCGCGCGGGCCAGCCAGGTTGATCCGCGTGCCCGGCCGCACCCGGAAATTGATTTTGTCTTCGAGAAGAATGGCAAGCCTGCCGATGTCGAGCATGCGTCGGTGGATACACGGTTAAAGCCACAGGGTAAATTGGTGATCTGGCTCATGGGCTACGGCGCGCCGCTGTTCGAGCGCGTGAACAGTTATGGTTTGCACGCCATCCAGGTGCATTATGCGAACGGCTGGTTTGGCCAGTTTGGCAAGGAACCGCCGCCGGTGGATGATAAGTTCCTTGGTAAGATCCGGCTCGAAGCGGCGACCGGCGAGGATTTCAGCGACGTGGTAAATATCCCCAAGCCCGACGGCATGATGGAGCGCTCGGTACAATTCGTGAAATGGTTGGCGAAGGAAAACCCACTGGGCCGCTGGGACTATTTCCTGACTGATGATCGGCAGGGGCTCCGTTGGGATCGTGTGATCATCTCAGGCGCTTCACACGGTTCAACCACGGCGGCGCGGTTTGCCAAACACCAACGCGTGGATCGCGTGGTGATGTTTTGCGGCCCACGCGACCAGTACGAGACCTGGCAAGGGTTGCCCTCCGCCACGCCAACGAACCGGTTCTTTGCCTTCAGCCATGTCCTCGATGGCGGTTGGACGGGGCATCATTATGATCGCTCGTGGGAATTGCTGGGCTTGAATCAGTGCGGTCCCATTGTGAACGTGGATAAAGTGGCACCGCCTTATGGCAACACCCGCCAGCTTATCACCGATGGCGACGTGAAGAACGATGCCAAGCGCGCACACAGTTCCGTAGTGCCCGGTGGCGCGGCGGTGAAGAACGCCGCCGGCAAGTTTGTTCACGAAGACGTCTGGCGCTACCTTTTCACTCATCCCGTGGACCAGGTGGGCAAGCCTGTGCCGCACGACCCGGCGTGTCCGCTGGATTTACGATCTTTGGCCAAGCCAGCCGCAAAGAAAAGTCAGTAATCCTAACTATTAGGTCGCCTTGAAGTTAGTGATTGACTTTGGCCTGCTTCGCTTTACGCTATGGCCTCATGATAGTGAAGCAAAGCCGAACTGTTATGAGTCAAAATCGAACTGTTTTAACCTCTTGTTTTTCAACCGGAGGAGCTGGTCAGCATCCTCGTCAGTCGTTTCGTATTTCAGGAATATTATTCCACAAATACTTGATGCTGCTGCTTGCAATCAGTGTGTTACCTTCGGTGTTCGGAGGCTCCATCATCACTGCCAATCTGCCAGCGGGTACCGCCATTGTAAATATTAACGCCCGACAGGATGGTGCAGGGAGTTACAATGGCGATCAATCGCTGTGGTATAATCCGTTTTTCACTGGTGGAGCCACCCAACTGCTTGAATATTCTGTGCAACCAGGTACCTATACCTTTCAAGTCATAAACCCCGCCGCCGCGGCGATTGCCTTCCCCGCGCTAACCCCCACCGATCTGAGTCAGATCTATACGGCATGGACCTACAATTCTCCGTGGATCACCGATTATCTGGTATTCGATATTGCGGCGGCAAGCTCGGGTTCAGTCCCGCAGCTTTTTGATGGCGCACCCGGGCCTGGCTTCAGTAGTGCTGCCGCTGCTTATAGTGACGCTGTGGCAAACGGATATTGCAATCTTATCCGCCCCGGGCCGCTTGGGCGGAAAGGCACAATATTAAGTTCAGATTACACCTTTACCTCCGCCACGACCTTAATCTTTGCGGTGCCGGATTACGGCCTGTATGACAATGGCGGGGGGATTTCCGTTGTGGTTGCACCGGTTCCCGAGCCGACCACTGCCTTCTTAGTGCTCGCATTTGCCGGAATCGGATTGGTGGCGCGTAAGCGGCGGC
This sequence comes from Verrucomicrobiota bacterium, assembly GCA_037139415.1. Classification (NCBI taxonomy): domain Bacteria; kingdom Pseudomonadati; phylum Verrucomicrobiota; species Verrucomicrobiota bacterium. The sequence goes on from JBAXGN010000001.1 coordinate 107,814, forward strand.
AGCGAGGGACCTGAAGGTCAAGGCTTCTGTTGGATTATATTTCTCAACTGCGAAGAATCGAATTTTCGTGTCCTGTTTGCGCAAGCGGTAATTACTCCAACTGGGATTAAGACGGCCTTGGTAATGATGAACGCCCGGCGGCACCATGTTTCAGCTTGGTGTGATGGCAATCGCAACTCGCGTAACAACAGCGGTGCGGGGTTCCTGCTTATTCATAACTCCAGACAACCAGCTTGCACAGAGCCAACAGCATCGAGCCCAGAACAGCAACGTTGATCAATCCGCCCAGCCAGGCTAAAATGAAGCCTGCCTTAACATGAAATATGGCAGGGTTCCAAAATTTATACGAATTCAGCCATACTCGGTAGCGACAGCGGATCGCCATAATCACGAATGGGATTCCAAACAACGGTATCAGGCCGGCCGCGCCATATCGGAAACAGCGGAGGGAATTTTCAATGACGAGTATTTTTATTTCTGGTTTTACCATGGCTAAGGAGCATTGGTTTGCACCTGAAAAACCTGGTTGGTACCGGCGGCTTCTCGCGCATGTCTGAGTTGCTGTTTCTCCAGGTGTTGCAGTTCACGCCGGAACAGGCTCAGCGTGCGCCCATTTGCCATCACCAGCAGAAACATGATGGCGGTCAACGCGACCATTAACACCATGGCGACACCCTGTTGTTGGCGCAGGGCCCTATTTGTTTTCCGAGGCAGTTTCATGCAGGTGGTTGGGTAAAACCGCAGTAAAGGTAAATAAGGGGGGCAAGCGCGCCGCATTTTGAGGCTTTTCCAATTCCAATTCCCAGTGGCACGCGGTAACGTAGTGCCGCGCTTCCAAAATAATTTTGGAAGTTTTGACGCCATATAAAATCCGGTTGTAATTGGTGTTCTCCGGCGCAGCACGCCAGACAAAACCACGCGCAAAGGCATACGTGATTATTCCGTTCGTTTGAGGAATGAATATGTAGTCATAGCCCTGATTGGTTTGCGTGCTCAATGGCCCACTTGCCCGTCGCAGCTCTGATCGCCATCGTTCTCCGGCCTGAAGGACTTTTAAAATGTCATTCACGTTGCGCTGCAAGTCACGATTTTTTTCAAAAGCACGATAGAAAAGGGAATATGCCAACGTCATCACCACCATTAAGATGGAGATATAGATCATGCATTCAACGAGCATGACGCCAGCGTCCCTAAAGTTTTGGCGCCATTTTATGGCATCTTCACTGCCAGTCCGCTTTTCCTGGCTGGTCCAACTGAGTCCGGATTGAGCACGTATCTTCATGGTGTACCGCCTCTCCCGGGGACTGGGATTAACCTCCCAAAACCCTCGCGAGTCACCATGCCACCTTGCGCACTCGTCAGTGGTCTCCATTCCAGCCGGACAAAATTATTGGAGCGAAGAAGCTGGAATTCACCCTTGCCAAGGTTGGTCAGCGCGCCAGCTTGAATAAAATACGGATGTACTCCGTCCACATAGGCACGCCACTCGCCCGCCAACAGGACTTCCATTTCGCCATCCACCAATTCCATGGCGATGGCCCGGCGATAGCAAGCGCGACAGGCTTGGTGATCCTGATAATAAGCAAACCCTAGCGGGATCATGGCCGCTGCCAGGATAGCCATGGCCACAACCAGCTCATTGGTCAAAAAACCGGATTGTCGGCGTGCTTCCACCGCCCTCGGTAAGCGAATTGACAATTGGTTTACCATAAGGTGCTGGCTTCAATTATACTTGTTAACATCATGAAGACCGCGACAATAATCGAGCCGATCAATGCTCCGTTGAGCAGCAGCAGGATACTGGTGATCACTTGCGCCGAGGTTTGTTCCTGTTGGTACGCTTTGGCTGCGAGCGATTCCAGCCAGCCAGCCAGCGCAACGCGGAATCCAACGGGGGAATGTTTGGCGTTCTCCAGTCGCCAGCTGAAATCAACGCTATCGTCCAATTGCGCCACCGCTTCGGTCAGTTTTTGGCCAGCTTGCAATTTCTGGATGGCATTTTCCACTCGTTTTTGGAAATGCCAATTGGCCGTGGAATCCCCGGCCACGCGCAGGGCTTTTTCCTCCGGCAACCCCGCGTCCAAAAGCAGCGCCAGTATGGCGGAGAAATCGCGGAGCATACGCTTGCGTTTCCATGGCAGTATCATTTCCTGCCACGACTTGACCGGAAACATTTCCACCTCCAGCCACCGTAGCCCAGCAGGTTCACCCGAATGTAGCCAGGCCGCCAACCAAGTGACGAGCGTGAGCGCAACGGCGGCCATCACCCACAACATGGGGTTATTGATGACATATTCACAATAAGCTGGAAAAACAACTGCATCCGCCACCTCATCATCGAAAATATATTTAAGTTTGGGGACGACGAAAATGGAAAGCATGAATAACACGCTGACTGCCGCGGGGCCACCTGTGAAACAAATACTCAGTAGAAAGTTTTCATTGCCGCGGGCTTCGGATTGTGAGGCGGTGAGGGTTTGCCGTGCGACGGGCAAAACATGGACAAGGTTGCCGGTTTCGATTCCAGCTTTGAGGATGGCTCTGATTTTTTGGGGCAGGAACTTAGGGTATTTGGCCAGAATGTCAGCAAACGTGAGCCCCTTTTCAATGTTGGCCGCAACCAGGTAAAATTCCACGCCAAGCGACCGCTCGCCGCTTTCAGCCATCAAGACCATGGATTGCTCAACACTGCGCCCTTGTTTTAAGTTGCGTTCCAGTAAATCCAGAAACAAACGCAGTCGTTCTCTGTTCCGAAGAGGCTTATACAGGAGATGAAAGCTGATGAAAATAATCACCAGCACAAGCAATCCCGCCACCAGGAATCCGACCACCAGTCTCACAATTTCTTCGTCATCGTTAGACATACAAAGTTGGGTGGTTGGAGCAATGGTTTTGGTGACACATATTAGTCCAAACAGATGAACAATGAATCATATAGAGCGCGGAAAATGCCTTGGTTCAAAGCCAGTATTTGGACGCCTATCATCAACCCGATGATGACAATGGATATTGGAACGACGGCATACAAACAAATCTCCATCCGTTGCATGGCCCGTTCATAGTATATCTCCGCAGCTTGTGCCAGCCCGGCGGCACACTCTTCACCACTGTTGATCACAATCCAATAAAACAGCGAAGGAATATATTTTCGCGAACTTGCAAAATCTTTGAATTGACCTTGCCCGGAAATAACATTCTTTTGCCATTGTTCGAGTTCTTTGCCATATTGAGTTTCCGTTTGAATCGGCGCAAGAAGGCTTATTGACTCTGATAAACTGCAGCCCCCTCGAAGCAAAATACTCATAGAACGGGCCAGATTGGCCAGGTGAGCGTCCTTGAATCCGGGCAAACAGCCGACCACCTTTCTTTTGACGGATGGAATGAGGAATGCCAGCAGGAAAGAAAAAAAGATCAAACCAAAAAATGCTGGAAAAAGAATCAAAGCGAGGAATGGCCAGAACGAGAGGCCAAAAAATGATCCTGAACCGAGAACTCCGTCCATTAATTGGCTGGTGATCGTGTGAAAAAGCAGCGCGACCAGCACGGTTACAAAAAACGATATTCCCAGCACGATCCCAGGATATACCATCAAAGTTTTGAGTCTGGTTTTCAGCGAATTCATCCGCTGGTAATAATCCGCAATGAGGATCAGGACGCCGGGCAAATCATTGCTTTTCACGCCGATCTGGATCATGCGCACGTACAGTTCCGGCAAGTTGCGTTTGGCGATGGCCGTACATAGGGGAGTACCCTGAGTGAGGTCGTTTTCCAACCGGGCCAATTCTTCGCGCAACTGACCGCGCTGCATGTCAGCACACAGTTGTTTGAGTGCCCCTTCCAGAGGCACACCGGTTTTCAACATGGCTGCCAGTTGCCGATTAATGAATGCAAATTCGTCGGTTTTCATATCTTCCCACTGTTCCGTGCCGCGACTGCCGTGGTTGGCCTTCCCCGCTTTTGAGAAAAAGAATTATAATCGGGGACAACACAACTGAGGCTATCCCGAATTTACAGCCAAGACAATGCCAAATCCATCTTGATTCGGAATGCTCCAGCGTCCAATCATCGGCTTGTCGTATTTGCTGTTTGCAGAGTAATTTCGCCGGTGATCGGGATGGTCTCGTAGCATACCGTTTCTGCCGTTACCTTGACGTTGGTTTTGGCCATCTTTCCATTTGAGGTTCGCCGTGTTAGCGTGACTGGCCTTGGCTGCAAAATCCGTTTCGTCCGCAGTTGTTCCTTACTCAACCTTACTGCCCAAACCGCTCCAGGATTTGGTCGGGCGTCATATTTTCTATTCCAGTCTCACCGGATTTTTGAAAAGTAATCATGGCGGGTAGTTGTCCCAAGTCGTTCGGGAGCGCCGGTTTGCCAATGTATTGGTAGCCATTGGCCGTGAGAGCCGACAGAGCGCGATAATATTTCTCGCGGTATTCTTTGGTCGCCGTCGGGCCTGCCTGCCGTTGCCTTTTCTCAACGCTCGGATTGATGATATCGTTCAAAATATCCGCTCCGGGTGCCCCACGTGGCGATACGGTATTGGTTTTGATGACGGATGGCGGAGGGTTGTCCCCGGAGTTATTTGCCGGAACCGGTGCTGGAGGCATGGAAGGCGCCGGGGGCGGTATAGGCGTGGGAACAGGCGGGCGGGCCTTGGCGATCACTGAATACGAGACCAAGTTTGTAAGGGTAGCCGTGTCCAGCGTGAGTCCCTCGACCTGAAATAGAATGTTGGTCTCCGTGGCATCCACCACGGTGCTGAATAGCACCTTCTCCCGCGTGCGCACCACGATGGTGTCGCCCGGTTGGGCCAGCCGCTTCATGTTTGAAGCCGGCTCCGGACGGATGGGACCGTCCGCGACGTTTTGCGAGGAAGCGGCTGGTGCGGTTTGGCTGGCGGAAGTTGCTGGCATACCACCCACCGGATGACCTTGGCCGAACCGGGTTGGTTGTTTTTTTGGAGGTGAGGCGATGGTTGCGGCATCACCCCGCCGCAGCCAATCTAAGATGTATTCCAAGCCATTCGCTTTTTCCAAATCCACTAGGATTTTGATTTTTCCACGGGTGTAAGTATTCTGTAAGATCGCCTCCCGTTCCTTGGTTTTCCCTAAACGCCCCATGTATTTATAGGCGATCAACTCGCAAATTCCCTCGATGGTATCCTTGTCCAGAGGCGTCTGCCGTTTGTTTTCATTGATCCACATGTGCATGTACTCATGCGCGCAGGCCGCCACAAACCGATCCACGGCCAGTCCGCTCAAGAGTTCGACGGAGTGCTGGTACGCACCGTTGACGTAGCGAATGCTGCTGGCAACGCCAATGGTGGTGAGACCACCACTTTTATTGAGCGCATCAATGAAGGTGACTTCCGTGATCGCGTATTTCAACGCGTAGGTGGGACCGAGCATCCGTTCCACTTCATTTTTGGTATAGCGAAAGAGCGCCTCAGCCCGATCAGGGAGCAGGACGGAGGTCTCCAGGTCAAAGTGGCAGATAAACCGTCCATCCGCAGTTTTGGCAAAGCGGGCGACGGCGGGCAATCCGCAGAGAAAGCACCGATCTTCCACCTTGCTGCACGTCTCGCACAAAGTGCCACGGGCATGGCGGTAGCGGGGAATACTGGTGGAAATCATCCGTTCGCAGGCAACGCAAGGGTAGGCGCTGGTCAAGTCGCCAGCAGCGCCCATGCCTCGATCGGTCAACAAGGTCAAGGCGAGCAATCCCAGAAGGGAAGCCAGGACGTGCAATGGCCGACGGCACGCCTTGGAAATATGCGGCCTAACCAGCACTTTATCCCAGCGACCTACGCTCATTGATTGTGTTTTCATTGGCTTAAGCTTGGATGAAATCTGCCAGCGGCATGACCGGATGGCAAGGGCGAATTGCGCCCGATTTTCACCTCGCCGGCTTAAGCAGGATTTCCCCGGTGATCGGTATAATCTCGTAGCGTACCGTTCCTGCCGTTACTGTGACATTCGTTTTGGTCGAGCCTTGGATTACGATACATTCCTTCCAAGTCGGCGGCACTTTGGTGGCAAGCGACAGGGGATAATCGTAAAAGGTCGGATCGGATTTGCAGGTGAGCTGAATTTGGATTTGTTTGGCATCCGATTGGACTTCCTTGATCTCGGCACTTTTGCGTTCGGTGAGGTACTTATGCCAGGAAATCGCATCGGTCAACCAGAGTTGTTCCCGGCAGGATTCCAGTTTGTCGAGCAGGGCGATAAATTGCTCCATCGGGGTCACCAACCAATCCCCGCCGACGCCGTGAAAATCAAGGTGTCCCATTTCGCCCTTGGCGATGGCCTGGTCCACGCATTTCCGGATTTCATCAATCGTTTTCAGGTGGATGGGCGGGCCATAAAAAGATGGACGCTCAATCAGGTGATACTTCGCAAGCACCTGTTTCACTTCGTCTTCACTGATGCGCCATTTGACCTTGGGCACGCCGGGACGCCCGAAGGAGATGAGCCGGGGTTGTTTGCGATTGGGAAAGCATTTTTGAATGACCTCATTGCACTGCTCGATTTCACGATCAAATTCGGCGACGCTGAGCGCACCAGCATGGGTAAAGGTGTGGTTGCCGTATTCCATCCCCAAACCGGGCACATCTTTTTCCCACGCCTTCCGCTGGCTGGCATACGGCCCGTTGCCGGGATTGATATAAAACGTGCCGACGATCCCGCGTTTGGCCAGTTCCGGAATCACGTTCTTGACTTGGCTGACGGTGCTGTCATCAAAGGCGAGCAGGAAGACCGCCTGCTTGCCATCCTTCCATTTGAGGATTGTGGTGTTGGTCTGGCTGACCTCGGATGCTACAGCGGTGGCGGCGCTGAGTTTCACACCAACTAATCCAGCAGCCACCAGAACGGTGGTCAATCGGCGGAGCACGAGGGAGTATTGCGATAACGATTTCATGGGGTATTTTTCTGGTTGTTCAGGTTTCGGTGGTCGCCATTGAAAATTGGTCGAAAGGGTTGCCTGCGGGTCATATTTTTCCCCAGATTTTTTGGCGCAACTTGCGTGGGGAGGCACCCTGGATCTGACGCACCAACCGTGAGAAGTGGTAGGGGGTCTTGAATCCACATTGATACGCGATTTCAGAGATGGTGTGGCCCGTTTCGCCCAGCATGGCGATGCCGCGTTCGGTCCGCAGACGCCATAAATATCGAGCCGGGGGCAACCCCAGATTTTGCCGGAACTTGTAAATGAGCGCGTTGCGGGAAATACCCGCTGCCTGGGTGGCCCGGCTCAGGCAATCCTCGTCACCCAAATGTTCCGCCATATATTGGCAGGCCTTGCGCACGGGTTCGTTGGGTTCGGCGGAGGCGATGATGTCCCGCGCCAGGCGCAGATATTCAGAGAGAAAGCACAGCCCCAGGAAATTGATTTCCCGGGTAGCGCAGTCATCCAGCGGTAGGCGCAGGGAAAATGCGGCAGCATACAGATGGTCAAAAATCCGGCTGGAGGGAACCGCCCCACCGGTCGCCGTATTCAATTCGCGGCGCATGTCTTTCGGAATCAGTTCCGGGCTGACCGCACACCACGAGTGGTGGGATTGGCTTTGGGTTGAAAACCGGAACTGTTCCCGGTGGCCAGGATGGAGCAGGTAAACCCGCCCCACCTCCAGGTGATATTCCCGCTGGTCAATGCGTACGGCGCACCCCCCGGAATGGATCATGACCAATTGGTAATCGGGTTGGAGACGGGGCCCCAGGAAACCGCCCGGTTCATAGAGGATTTCACCAATGACGACGTGCCCGCTGCGCATTTGGCGATTTGCCCAACGCACCCGTCGCACCTTATCATCAAGGTTGGTGACCATGGCGGGATGGTAGCGGGTGCTGGCGGGCTGGCAAGCCTCGTTTGTGATGGCAGACATGTTTTTGTGAATACAGCCATTCCGATGGAGCGCGGAAAAATCTAAGCTGACAACGTGGTTATCAATTAAATATAAATATGGCAGCGAAGATATCATTTACGCCGGTAGTCTATGAACATGCCGCGCGTTTTGTCGGGCGCTCGCCCTGGGACGTTTCGCGCGATCCCGAACTGCTTTTCCAAGGTCATCGGGGAGCCTACCTGGAGTATCGGCATCAGGTCATTGCCGTGGGCATAGATATCTACAATATGGAGGCGGAGGCGTATGGCGCCAAAGTCGAGCAGCCGGACGATCATGCCATTCCCGCCATTCATCACCCTTTGTTTTCCACGTTGGAGGAGGCGCTCGACCTCAAGCCTTTTGACCCGGAGCGGGATGGGCGAATCGCCATGATCATCGGCGTCGCCCAGCGGTTAAAACGGGAATTTCCCGAAGCCGATGTGCGCATCCCAGTGGCTGGGCCGTTTTCCATTGCCTTCAATCTGCGCGGCATCTGCAACCTGTGCGAGGATGCCATCACGCGCCCTGAAGAAACGGGGAAAATGCTGATGTGCCTGGCGGAAAACCAGGGGGTGCTCTGTCGTGCCATCGCCAAGGCGGGTTTGGATGTGGCATTCTTTGAATCCGCCGCCGCCCCGCCCATTCTTTCCCCGCGTCAATTTCACGAGGTGGAGATGCCGGCCTTGCGCCGCATTCTGGAGGTGGCCTCCAATTGCATTGGTCATCCGGTTCCCTGTATCATGGGCGGCAACACCTACCCGATATTGGAGGATTTGATTTCCACGGGGACCAATTATCTGGCGGTCAACATCGAGACCAACCAGCGGGCCTTTGTAGATAAGGCGCTGGCGATCAATCCCAACCTGAGAATCCGGGTCAACCTGGACCCCGGCGTGGTCGCCTGTCTGGAACCGGAACGCATTTATCGCGGCATTGATCACGTGTTGGATATTGTGGCCGGACGCCCCAATTGCGTGATGGGCACCGGGGCCATGCCGTACGAAACCCCCATCGAAAACATCAAGCTTATCCGTGAATACATCGGCGCATAATTTTTGAAAGTTCAACACTATGAATCTCCATCGCTCTCTCAAAACAGGCCCGTCATCCCGCCGGGCGTTCCTGCAAACCGTCTCTGCCGCCGCCGCAGTGGCTCCGCTGGTGGTGCCCGGAAGAGTGCTCGGCTTGGATGGCAACGTCGCTCCCAGCAACCGCATTACCGTCGGCTTCATTGGCACCGGTCGCCAGACCATTTACGCCAATATTCCCGGTTTTCTCAAGGAAGACGATTGTCAGGGCGTGGCCGTGTGCGACGTGGATTCCTGGCGCATGGGCGTTGCCAAAAAGAACATCGAGGAGTTCTACGCCAAAAAAGCTGCCTCCGGAAATTTCAAAGGCTGCGCCACGTTCAGTGATTGGCGTGAGTTGCTGGCGGATAAAAGTATTGACGCTGTGATGATCGGGAGTCCCGATCACTGGCATGTTATCCAAGCCATGGCCGCGTTGCGCGCGGGCAAGGATGTTGCCTGCGAAAAACCGCTCACCCGCAACATCGCCGCCGGTCGCAAGATGAGCGATCTCGTTGCAAAGACTGGCCGCATGTTCCGCACCGATAGCGAATTTCGATCCAACAAAGCCTGCCATCGCGTGGTGGAAATGGTGCGCAACGGGAAGATCGGCAAGCTCCAACGCATTATTACCGGCACGCCAAAAGACACCACGCTAGCATCGCAGCCGGATATGCCAGTGCCCAAGGAATTGAATTACGACATGTGGCTGGGACCGGCCCCCTTGGCACCGTACACCGAGAAGCGCGTTCACGCCCCGCAGCAGCCTCCCAACAAGACCCGCCCCGGGTGGTTAGCGATCACGGATTATGCGGACGGGATGCTGGCCAACTGGGGCGCGCACCTGAATGACATTGCCATGTGGGCCAATAATACGGAACACACCGGCCCGATTGAAATCCAAGCCACCGGCACCTATCCGCCCAAGGGCAACCTATGGGATGTCATCCAGACCTTTGAGGCGCACTTCCTGTATGCCAACGGCGTAACACTCACCTGCAAAACCGACAAGCCCTATATGCGCTTTGAGGGCACCGAAGGCTGGGTTCAAGTGGTGTATCCCACCCAGATTGATGCCGAACCAGAATCGCTTTTAACCTGGAAGCCCGGCCCGAGTGACCTGCATCTGCCGTTTAAGCACAGCGAGAAGCGTGACTTCTTGGATGCGGTTAAATCCCGTCAGCAGCCGCTTTACACCTGCGAAGGCGGACACCGTAATAATTCGTTGTCGCATTTGGCGCTGGCGGCGATCGCGGTGGGGCGGAAGCTCAAATGGGACCCGGTCAAAGAAGTGGTGATTGGCGACGCCGAAGCCAACCAGGCGCTGGCGCCCAAACCGCTACGTGCCCCTTGGGTGGTCAGTTAGCGGATAGCAGCACTGCTGTCACTGCCGCTTGCAATTGTTCCATCGAAAACGGTTTTGCCAAAACGGCGTTTGCTCCCAAATGCTTGGCAATTTCGAGATAAGCATTCGCGTCGCCAGTGCCACCACCAGACATGGCGATGATCTTCACGGTTTTATCCTTGGCCCGTAAAGCTTGAATCGTTTCGATCCCTTCTTGTTCCGGCATGATCAGGTCAGTAATGATGATGGCGGGCGACCAATCGCGGTAAATCTCCATCGCCTTGAGGCCGTTTTCTGCGGTGCGGACTTCGTGCCCCATGCGTTGGAGCACCTTGGTCAGAACGATTCGCAACGAATCATCATCATCCACTAATAATATTTTAACCATAACCTGATTATCTTGAATAACGACTTTACCGATAAGAAACGCCTATTCCCATCATTTGATACGCCTCGATCCCATACTCGATACACTCTTCCACGGGGAATATGTACCGGGTACGGGCGCAGTGCAAACACCGCGCCCTACCCGGAAGGTTACTGCAATTCGATTTTGGCTTTGCGGCAGATGTCGCGCAGAGCCTCGGTGGCCACCTTGAATAGTTCCGGGCCGGTTTCGCCCGAGGAGCTTCCGGCCACTTTCAGGTGCGGTTCCAAGGTCAGGAACCCGTTGTAACCGGACTGCACGGCCTCGGTAAGGATTTCCTGGATGTTACCATCCCCCTGCCCCGCCGGCACAACTTTCTTGGTCGCTTTGTTGTAGTCTTTGACATGAATATGCACCACGTAAGGCTTCAACATCTTCCAGTTGACCAAGGTGTCATCCCCCACTTGGAGGAAGTTGGCGAAGTCAAAGGCGCACCGCAACTTCGGCGAGTTCACCGTCTTCAAAAGATCCAGGCAGGCCGGGCCTTTTTCGCCGTAGATTTCCTTCTCGTTCTCATGCACAAGGGTCACAGGGTGATCCTTGCAATAGTCGGCCTTAGCCTGCATGCGGCGCATAATCTCATCGCGATGCGGCGCGAAGTCTTTATCTTTTCCAGGCGGGAAATAGCTGAACACGCGGATGAGCGGGGCGGAGAAAAACTCGGCGACTTCCACCGCTCGCTTGAATTTGTCGAAATAGGCCGGCCACGGATCGGTGATCTTGGCCTTGCCGATGGGGCTGCCAATGCTGGCGACGCCCATGCCGTTATCCTTGAGTTTGGCCAGGACTTCATTGCGCATGGCGGTATCAAAATCCATGACGTTTTTACCAGCGACGGCCCGCAACTCGAAATAGCGGATGCCGAGTTCCTTGCAGACCTTGATCTGCTCCTCGAGCTTGGGCGAGATTTCGTCGGCGAAACCGGCCAGCTTAAGCGGGGCAACTGCGCCGAACGCGGACCACTCCAAGGTGGACACCGCCAAGGGGGCCAGCAAACTGGTTTGGACAAATTGACGACGTGAAATATGGGGATTCATAATTTTAGTATTGGTTTCTTTATGGAAAAGCCGCCCGGATGAATGTTTTCCACCGGGCGGCCTGTTGAATTCACATTATGGTTATCCGTATTGCCAGATGATTTCGTTTACACGTTTTCCGGCACAATGTACGGCGCGCGATACTGGCGCTTGAGCAACGCATTGGCGGCCTCGTTGTCAAACCGTTCAGTCTGCACATCGAACTTCAACGGCTGGCCGAGGGTTAGTTTATCGTTGTCAATGTTGACGTCGTTTTTGGCCAAGTGTTCCTTCATGCGTTCATAGGTCTCCTGCATGCCCTTGTATGCCTTCACGCCGTCCAGAATTTCGCCTTGGCTCTTCTTGGCGCCCACGCGATAGGAGACGTTACCGGTGTGGCAGAGAGAGCTGGAGACGTGGCCTTCGAGAATCGAGGCGTTAAGATCGGATTCCTTGCGGCTCCGGACGGCTTTGAGGAAGTTACCAAAGTGGTTTTCCGCGCCTTTCCATTCCTTGATGACCTTGCCGTCCTTGTCGTGTGCGGAGGCGGAGGTGTAGTTCGGCACGGAGACGTAACCGTTCTCGCATTCGACAACAACGCCCACGCTCGCGCCCTTGTATTTGTCCATGGCGGTCGCATCTTTTGCGGAAGGCAGGCCGCGCACTTCAAAAATGAGCGGGGCTTTTTCATACCCCTGATAGACGATCTGGGTGTTCGGGGTTTCGGCGTCATCGCGGTAACCCACGCGACCACCGGCGCTGAGGACGAAGGGAGCCAGCCCGGCTTCACCGAGGAACCATCGGGAAATGTCCATTTGATGAATGCCCTGATTGCCAAGGTCGCCCGCCCCATAGGCCCAGAACCAATGCCATTCGTAATGCACCGGGCCATTGGCTTTGCTGTTGCGGCGGGGCGGATCCATCGGGGCGGGACCACACCACAGATCGTAATTGATGCTATCCGGCACAGTCTGCGCCCCTTCCGTCAACCCAATGCTCTTGCGCGGTTTGTAGCAAAGGCCGCGGGCAATGATGATCTTGCCCAGATTGCCTTCCTTGACGTAATTGACGGCAGCCTGAATGCCTTCCAAGCTGGAGCGGCTTTGCGTGCCGGACGCCACAATCTGCTTGTGATTCGCCGCGCATTTGACCAATTGACGTCCTTCCCAAATGTTGTGGGAAATCGGTTTTTCGCAATACACATCTTTACCCGCTTGAATGGCCCAAATCGCGGCCAGCGAGTGCCAATGATTCGGGGTGGCGATGGATACGGCATCAATATTTTTATTTTCCAGCATCTTGCGCATGTCCAGATAGGTCTCGGCATCGAGAGATTTCAGCGTCTGCCCTTTGCCGCGCTTGCCGGTGACCGGGTCAATGCCGCCTTCGACGACCGTTTCCTTGCCCCGGTTCTTGTTCACCTTGTCCAGCAGGGATTGATCGCAATCGCACAGGGCGACCAGGCGGCAACCCTTCAAGGTAGTCCATTCCTTGATGTGCTCGGCCCCACGGCTGCGGAAGCCGATGACGGCCATGCGGATATCGCTGTTAGCCCCGGCAACTTGCGCCCAGGAACGGGCACTCAGGCTCGCTCCGGCCGCGAAAATGGCGGTGCTTTTGAGGAAGTTACGACGAGAGAGATTTGTCATATTAGTGGTATTCTTGATGTTTTTCAATGTTCCTTAAACATGGCCGCGCGTGATCCGACACCGACCGGCAACTGAATCAGGCAACGCCCTGTTCAGCCATAACCAGCGCGATGCCAGCTTCGACACGACATGTTCATTCAGGCTCATAGTTGACAGCAAGTAGGGGCAAAATCTGGAGCGCTGTCAAGCAAATGAATGCACGAAATGAATGCGTGCGTCCCCCGCTGCACGTTCACGTTCCCATTGACCGCTCCGCCGCGTTTGCTATCCTTCGCCCCATGCCGCTTTCATGGAATGAAATCAGACACCGGGCCATCGCCTTTGCCAACGAATGGCAAGGCGAAACCCGCGAGGCTGCCGAGCGACAGACCTTCTGGAATGAGTTCTTCCATGTGTTCGGCATCCGCCGCCGCACGGTGGCCACGTTCGAGGAGCCGGTCAAGAAACTCTCAAGGGATTGGGGGTTCATTGACCTGTTCTGGCCCGGCAAACTGCTGGTCGAGCACAAGACCGCCGGGG